>NZ_LJBR01000628.1 GCF_001282115.1 Streptomyces sp. NRRL B-24085
GGGGCCGTCGGGGCCGCACGGGCGGCGGGGCGGGCCGGCGCCGCGGGGGACGGGGGCGGGCGGCGGAGGGCCGTGGGGGCGTGGCGGGCATGGGGGGACACCTCCGCGAGGAACAGCCGAACGAGGGATCCTGAGCACCGTAGGCCGATACGATCTGCCGCCCGGTGCACCGGCGCCGGTGGCGCGCAACGGTGTCCCCCGTTCGCGGTAACGTGAGCCCCCTATGAACGCCAAGCCCGACGTGCAGCTCCCCGCCGTGTCTGTGATCATGCCCGTCCTCAACGAGGAACGGCATCTGCGCGGAGCCGTCCAAGCGATCCTCGCGCAGGAGTACGCCGGCGAGATGGAGGTCGTGATCGCCCTCGGTCCGTCCACGGACCGCACGGACGAGATCGCCGCCGAGCTCGTCGCGGAAGACGCGCGCGTGCACACCGTCCCGAACCCCACCGGCCGCACCCCCGCCGCCCTCAACGCCGCGATCAAGGCCTCCCGCCACCCGATCGTCGTCCGCGTCGACGGGCACGGCATGCTCTCGCCGAACTACATCGCGACCGCCGTACGGCTCCTGGAGGAGACCGGCGCGCAGAACGTCGGCGGCATCATGCACGCCGAGGGCGAGAACGACTGGGAACGCGCGGTCGCCGCCGCGATGACCTCCAGGATCGGTGTCGGCAACGCCGCCTTCCACACGGGCGGTGCGGCGCAGGCCGCCGAGACCGTGTACCTCGGTGTCTTCCGGCGCGAGGCCCTGGAGCAACAGGGCGGCTACAACGAGGAGTTCATCCGCGCCCAGGACTGGGAGCTCAACTTCCGGATCAGGGAGGCGGGCGGGCTCATCTGGTTCTCGCCCGAGCTCAGGGTGTCGTACCGCCCGAGGCCGTCGGTCAAGGCGCTGGCCAAGCAGTACAAGGACTACGGCCGCTGGCGGCACGTCGTCGCCCGCTACCACGAGGGCTCCATCAACCTGCGCTACCTCGCCCCGCCGACCGCGGTGTGCGCGATCGCGGCCGGGATCGTGGTCGGCGCCGCGCTGACCCCGCTCGGTTTCGTGATCCCGGGCGGCTACCTCGCGGCGATCGTCCTCGGCTCGCTGCCCGCGGGCAAGGGGCTGCCGCTGAAGGCCCGGCTCCAGATCCCCGTCGCCCTCGCCACCATGCACATGTCGTGGGGCTACGGCTTCCTGACCAGCCCGCGCTCCCTGGCCCGGCGGGTCATCGCCTCGCGCCGGCCCGCCGTCCTGAACGAGGTGTGAAAGGGGCGCCCCCCGGGACCGAGGGGCGCCCCCGTCACCAGGTGAAGCCCGGGTTGACGTGCATGCAGGCCGAGTCGTCGGCGCCGTTGAGGGCCTCCGCGGTCTTCGGGGTCGTGTCGTCCTCCTCGGGCGCCTGGTACGCCGTACCCTCGCGCCAGTCGGCGCCCACGACGAGCGTGACCCCGGAGACGTCGGTCGACTTCTTCACCGAACTCATCGGGATGCCCAGGGACTTGGCGACCGCCTGGGCGTCGCCCTCCAGTTCCGCGCTCGGGTAGCGCACGAGCGTCTTCGCCTCGCTGAGCGACGCGGAACGGTCGGAGACCGCCTTCTCGAAGCCCTTGTCCACCAGCAGGCCGGCCACCGTGCTCGCCCGTCCGCGTGCCGCGGCCAGGCTGTCGGTGCGGGTGCCGTTCTGCACCAGGACCCCGATCTCGTCCTTCGCGGCGGCCGTGTCGTCGGAGGCCTCCTCCGCCTTCTGCGCGGTGGCCTTCTTCGCGTCCTTGCCGTCCAGCGCGATGTCGTCGCGCACCAGCCGGAAGAGCTGCTCGGCGTCCTCGGTGGGCTCCACGCGCGCGCCGACGTACCGGTTCGGCATGGTCGTCATGGTGATGCGCTCCGGCTCGACCTTGCGGAGCTCGTTGCTGAGGTCGTAGAGCTTCTTCACGGTGCCGAGCCCCGAGTCGACGGTCAGGGCGCTGGTGGCCTGCTCGGCGAGCTTGCGCAGCTTGTTGGGGCTGCTCAGGGTGGCGTTGGCGCGCAGCTCGCGGACCATCGAGTTCATGTACATGTGCTGGGCCTTGGCGCGGGCGAGGTCGCTGCCGTCCTCGAAGCCGTAGCGGGTGCGCAGCCACTGCAACGCCTGCTCGCCCTTGACGGAGGTGGTGCCCTTCTCCAGCTTGAGGCCCGAGCCGTGCCCCTGGCTGTCCCGCGAGTGGATGTTGGCGTCCACGCAGACGGGCACCCCGCCGATGGCGTCGGCCATGGACACCACGCCGGCGAAGTCGACCATCACGAAGTGGTCGATGTGGATGCCGGTGAGTTCCTGCCAGGTGGCCACCGTGCACCCCGGGCCGCCGTGGCCGAGGCTCTGGTTGGTCATCACCCGCCCGTTGCTCGCCGCGTACACCTTGCCGTCGTCCGGGTCGGTGCACTTGGGGATCTTCACCAGGGTGTCGCGGGGCATGCTGACGACCGAGAGGTTGGTGCGGTCGGCGGACAGGTGCAGCAGCATCTGCACGTCCGCGAGGGGAGTGGAGCCGAAGGTCTCCCTGGCGCCGCCGAGTTCCTGGTTCTCCTTGCTGTCCCGGGCGTCGGAGCCGATCAGCAGGATGTTCAGCGGGGTCTGGCCCGCGGCGTTCGGCGTCGGCTCGGCGACCTTGTTGTCGCCGAGGTTCAGGTCGTCCTGCTCGATGTTGGAGTTCAGGTGCCGGTAGTAGAGGTAGCCGGTCCCGCCCGCCGCGAGTATCAGCACCGCGAGCGTCGCCGCCGACCATCTGAGCAGCCGGTGCTTGCGCGGCGCCCTGCGGCTGCCGTGCCCGCCGTCCCCCTCGGTCGCCGGCGCCGCTTCCTGCACGCTGTATTGCGTTGTCAACGTTCCCGTCCTCCCCGCCCACCCCACCGGATCCGCGGTCATGCCACGGGCCCGCCGCACGTCTTAGACATACGACGGGGCCGTGAGGTTGCCCTGTGAACCTGTGCGAGACCTGGGCGCCGGCTCGCGGTACCCCGTGAACCCCGGCCGGCGCGCCGCGTCTTGTCCGCCGTGGACCTCAGCTAGCGCACTGCGTCTTGTCCGCCGTGGACTTCTCCACGTCCGGTGCGGACGCCGTGGCGGAGTTCAGCTTCACGCCCGCGCCCTTGAAGTCCTTGCCCAGGGTGAGGGTCATGGCGGGCAGGCCCTGGGCGTTGGTGACGCTCTTGCCGGGCTTCAGCGCCGAGCCGGACAGCCCCATGATGTCCGCGAGGCGGCGCGCCTGGTCGGCCTGGTCGGGGTCGTACTCCAGGGTCGTCCTCGCCAGGGCCGCCTCGGCGTTGCCCGCGTTGTCGGACTTGGTCACGCCCGCCTCGGTCTGGAGGTAGGCGAGCTGCCGCTGGGCGCTGCCGGCGGCCGCACCGCCGTTGAGGATGCGCACCCGCACCTCGGACGCGGCGGACCTGGTGCCCTTGAGCCGGGCCGCGACCGCCGCCTTCTCCTTCTTCTCCTGCGCCTTGACCTCGGTGAAGGAGACGTCGTTCTTGATCGCGTCGAAGATCGAGGGGGCCTTCGTCTCGTCGACGACCACCGTCGCCTTGACCGTCTCGGCCGGGTTGTCCTTGACCGGGACGGTCATGAAGCTGATGTTCTTCGTCGGCACCTTCTTCAGCTCCAGGGCGATGTCCTTGAGCGTGCCGACCTTGCCGATCGCCTTGTCCACGGTGAGCGCGTTGGTCGCGGCCTCCGCCAGCTTCAGCAGCTTGGCGGGGCTGGTGAGGGTGTCGCCTGAGGTCATCTTGCGCATCAGCGAACCCAGGAACTGCTGCTGCACCTTGATCCGGTCCAGGTCGCCCTGGTTGCCGAAGGCGTGCCGGGTGCGCACGAAGGCGAGGGCCATTTCACCCTCCACCTTGGACGTGCCGGCGGGCAGGACGAGCTTGGACTTCTTGTCGTCGACGGCGTTCTCCACACAGACCTCGACCCCGTCCACCGCGGAGGTCAGGGTCTTCACCGCGTTGAAGTCGGCCATCACGAAGTGCTCCGGCTTGATGCCGGTGGCCGCCTCCACGGTGCGCATCGTGCAGCCCGCGTCCCGGCCGCTCTCCCCGAGGCTCCGGTTGAAGCGGACGCCGTCCTGCCCCGCGACGACCGACGTGGAGCCGTCCTCCTGCTTGGTCTCGCAGTCCGGGATGTCGACGATCAGGTCGCGCGGGATGCTCAGCGCGGTCGCGTTCGTCCGGTCCTTGGAGACGTGCAGCAGGATGTTGGTGTCCGCGTGGCCGACGCTGCCCTTGTCGCCGTAGCCCTCGTTGCCCTCACCGGTGCGCTTGTCGGTGCCGATGATGAGGATGTCGAAGGCCTCGTCCTTGCTGAAGCTGCTCGCGGCCGCGTCCCCGACGTCGGTCGTGCCGACGTTGCCTTCCAGGTGCTTGAGGTAGAAGTACCCCGTCGTGGCACCGGCGACCAGGACGAACGCCATCGTGCCGCCGGTCCACAGCAGCGCCTTCTTCGCCTTCGACTTCTGCTTGACCGGCCGGCGTCCGCGCCGCCCCGGCAGCGGCTCCTCGGGCGGCCCGCCCCGGCGCCTGCGCGGCGGCGGGACGTCCCGGCCGGGGGCCGCGGGGGTCGTCGTACGACCACGCGGCGCTCCCGGCCGGCTCGGTGCGGCCGCCGATCCCCGCGGACCGGGAACGGGCGACTGCGCTGCGGAAGGGGCCAGTCGCAGTTCGTACTCACCGGTGTTCGGATTGAGCACCCACTGGTCTGCGGGGTCGACGTCGTCCGCCCGCCCACGGCCTTGTGCGTCCACGGTTGTCCGAATCCTCCGTCAGGGCCACGCGGCGATCGCTGGATCGCTCACACTATCCGCCCGATCGGGCCTTGAGCGACGTGAGTTGTTCCCGTGCCGATTCCGTGAGCATGTACGTACGCCCGGCCCGCTCCGTTCGACTACCAGCGGTACACCGAGTACACGTCCATGCACTGTCCGGTGTCCGAGCCGTTGATGGCGTCCGCGTTGCCCGGCACGTCACCGGCCCTGGCCTCGGACTGCTTCGGATACACCGTCCCGGTGCGCCAGTCGGCGCCCACGACCAGGGTGACCCCGGACACATCGGTCGACTTCTTCACCGAACTCATCGGGATGCCCAGGGACTTGGCGACCCGCTGGGCGTCGCCCTCCAGGTCGGCGCTCGGGTAGCGCACGACGGTCCGTTCCTCGGAGAGCCCCGTCGTCGCGTCCTTGGACGCCTGCGAGAAACCTTTTTGCACGAGCGCGGCGGCGATCGTGCCGGCCCGTCCGCCCACCGGGCCCAGCGTGGCGGTCGCCGTCGCGTTCCGGACCAGGACGCCGATCTCGCCGTCCGGGGCCGAAGGGGCCTTGGTGGGCCCGCTGTCCTTCTTCCTGCCGGACCCCTTGCCCTTCTTGTCGAGGGGCACGTCGTCGCGGAGCATCTCCCACAGCTTGTCGGCGTTCGCGCCGTCCGGCACGACGTGGTTGCCGTCCCGCGGGTCCTCGACGTTCGGCATCGTCACCGAGGTGATGCGGTCCGTCGGCACCGACTTGAGCTGCATGCCCAGGTCGTAGAGCTCCTTGACCGAGCCGATCTCCTCGGACACCTGGAGGGACTTGGTGGCCGCCTCGGCGAGGCTCATCAGCCGCGGGGTGTCGGTGAAGACGTTCTGCCCCTTCAGCGTGCGGATCATCGAGTTCAGGTACATGTGCTGGGCCCTGGCCCGCATCAGGTCGCTGCCCCAGGCGTGCCGGGTGCGCAGCCACTGGAGGGCCTGCTTGCCCTCGACCTTGTGGGTGCCCGCCGTCATCTTCAGCCCGGAGCCGCCCGGCACCGCGGCCGTCGGTCGGTCCCACACGTTCTGCTTCACGCAGACGGAGACCCCGCCGATGGCGTCCGCCATCCGCACCACGCCCGAGAAGTCGATCGTCATCCAGTGGTCGATGTAGACACCGGTGAGGTTCTGCCAGGTGGCGAGCGTGCAGCCGGCGCCGCCGCGGGCCAGCGAGGTGTTGATGATGTCGGTGGTCGCCGGGTACGTCTTCCCGGTGTCCGGGTCCGTGCACTTGGGGATGTCGACACGGGTGTCGCGCGGAATGCTCACCATCGCCGCGCTCTTGCGGTCCGCGGAGAGGTGGATGAGCATCTGCACGTCGCCCAGCGGCGGGTTGCCGCGGTTGTCCCGGCTGCCGCCGAGCCGCACGTTCTCGTCGGAGTTACGGCTGTCCGAGCCGATCAGCAGGATGTTGAGCGGCGTCTGCCCGGCCGCGTTGGCCTCGGTCCTGCGCGCCTTGGAGTCACCGCTGCTGCGCTCGCCCTTGCGTATGTTGCCGTTGAGATGCTGGTAGTACAGGTATCCGGCGCCGGCCGTGCCGAGTATCAGCACGGCGAGCGTGGCCGCCGACCATCGCAGCACCCGGTGCCCGCGTCTGCCGCGCCGCCGCCCGTGCCGGCTGCCGCCGTCCCCTCTGCCCCCGCTCCCGCTGCCGCCGCCCCCGCCGGCGGCTCCAGCCGGCCCGGAGCGTGCCGGGAAACCGGCCGCGCCCCCTCC
>NZ_LJBR01000629.1 GCF_001282115.1 Streptomyces sp. NRRL B-24085
CCTCCTCCCCCTCCCCCCTTTCATCCGACGGTCCGACGACCTCCAATGGGAGCGCTTCCATGCCAGAGCCCGAATCGCCGGTGACCCCGGTGACCTTTCCCCCCGCCTTCCTGTGGGGAGCCGCGACCTCCGCCTACCAGATCGAGGGGGCGGTGCGCGAGGACGGCCGTACGCCCTCCATCTGGGACACCTTCAGCCACACCCCGGGCAAGACGGCCGGCGGCGACCACGGTGACATCGCTGTCGACCACTACCACCGCTACCGCGACGACGTGGCGCTCATGGCCGACCTGGGCCTGACGGCGTACCGCTTCTCGATCTCCTGGTCCCGGGTGCAGCCGACCGGGCGCGGCCCCGCGGTCCAGCGGGGTCTGGACTTCTACCGCAGGCTGGTGGACGAGCTCCTCGCGCACGGCATCAAGCCGGCCGTGACGCTCTACCACTGGGACCTGCCCCAGGAGCTGGAGGACGCGGGCGGCTGGCCGGAGCGCGACACGGCGTACCGGTTCGCGGAGTACGCGCAGATCGTCGGGGAGGCGCTCGGCGACCGGGTGGAGCACTGGATCACCCTCAACGAGCCCTGGTGCGCGGCCTTCCTCGGCTACGCCTCCGGGGTGCACGCGCCGGGCCGTACCGACCCCGCGGCCTCGCTGAAGGCGGCGCACACCCTGAACCTGGCGCACGGACTGGGCACTTCGGCCCTGCGCGCCTCGATGCCGGCCCGCAACTCGGTGGCGATCAGCCTCAACTCCTCGGTCGTGCGGCCGCTCTCGCAGAACGCGACGGACCTGGCCGCGGCGCAGAAGATAGACGACCTGGCCAACGGCGTCTTCCACGGGCCGATCCTGCACGGCGCGTACCCGCAGACGCTGTTCGCGGCCACGGAGTCGGTCACCGACTGGTCGTTCGTCGAGGACGGCGACCTCGCCCTGATCCACCAGCCGCTGGACGCCCTGGGCCTCAACTACTACACGCCCGCGCTGGTCTCGGCCGCCGACCCCGAGGCCAACACCCCGCGTGCCGACGGCCACGGCAGCAGCGACCACTCGCCCTGGCCGGCCGCGGACGACGTCACCTTCCACCAGACGCCGGGCGAGCGCACCGAGATGGGCTGGACGATCGACCCGACGGGCCTGCACGACCTGATCATGCGCTACACGCGCGAGGCGCCGGGGCTGCCGATCTACATCACGGAGAACGGCGCGGCCTACGACGACAAGCCCGACCCCGACGGCCGGGTCCACGACCCCGAGCGGATCGCCTACCTGCACGGCCACCTCGCCGCGGTCCGCCGCGCGATCACCGACGGCGCGGACGTCCGCGGCTACTACCTGTGGTCCCTGCTGGACAACTTCGAGTGGGCGTACGGCTACGAGAAGCGTTTCGGCGCGGTCTACGTCGACTACACCACGCTGGAACGGACACCCAAGTCCAGTGCCCTCTGGTACGGCCGGGCGGCCCGCACGGGCTCGCTCCCGGAGGTCCACAGCATCCCGTGACCGACGCGGGGCCGGGGGACGGGGAAGGGGCGCGGCAGC
>NZ_LJBR01000063.1 GCF_001282115.1 Streptomyces sp. NRRL B-24085
ATCCACCCCGAGCTGGCGCGGCACGTGAACCACCTCAATCCGGCAATTCGGGATGAAACAACGGAAGAAAACGCCCTCTCAGACATCGGACTGCGTCAGCGTCATCAACGTCCTGTCCCGCAACAACAGTGCACAACCCCGGCGTTCACACCCAGGAGGAAACGCTTCCTCGATGATCTCTAGCGGTGTGCCGCCGCAGGGTGCGGCGAAGTAGGACGGGGACTGGTCACGCAGTCAACCACCGGCTCCCACAGCTGAACTCTCTTCTGCCGAAGGGTGAGGCGCCGAGCGAACCGGAATCTCGGAGTGCGCGAAAGGCTTGACGCCGGAACACCGCGAACTTACGGTCCTCTACACCGCCTTACGATCGCTCCCTTCGTCGAATTATTCGACGCGAGGGGAGCGCTCCCACAGTGAACATCTTTCCGTGCTTCCCGGGACATGCGCTACCACGTGCCATTTCTCGGCTAAGCCGAGTAGTCGGAATCCGAAAATTTCGGTGCGGTGATCACTGGGATGGAAGTGCACGCGCCAGAAGTAGGTAGGAAAAACAAGGAGGAAGCCCCCATGTCGTCAGACCTCAATGACTTAGGCGCAACAGGACTGCACCACCCCAGTCGCCGATCCGTTCTCGCAACCATGGGCGCTCTGCCGTTGCTCGCCGGGGCGACACCAGCGGTGGCGGCACCTCGTAGCCCGTCCGCCGAGGCGGCTGCGGCGGTCGTCGACCCGTCCGCGACACGGCAGACGATCCGAGGGTTCGGCGGCATGAACCACCCGCTGTGGATCGGCGATCTGACGGCAGCCCAGAGAGAGACGGCTTTCGGCAACGGTGACGGCCAGCTCGGCTTCTCCGTGCTGCGGATCTTCGTCTCCGAGGACCGGGCGAACTGGAGCCGCGAGGTCGCGACGGCGAAGCGTGCGGTGGAACTCGGGGCTACCGTCTTCGCCTCGCCGTGGAATCCGCCCAGCCAGATGGTGGAGACCTTCGTCCACGGCCAGCAGACCAATGCGAAGCGGCTGCGGTACAGCATGTACGGCGCCTATGCGCAACACCTCAACGACTTCGTGGTGTTCATGCGGAACAACGGAGTCAACCTGTATGCCATCTCCGTGCAGAATGAGCCAGATTACGCTCACGACTGGACCTGGTGGACCCCCAGCGAGATGACCCGGTTCCTGCGCGAGAACGCTGGCTCCATCAGCACCAAGGTGATCGCCCCGGAGTCCTTCCAGTACGTGAAGAGTTTCTCGGATCCGATCCTGAACGACGCCGCGGCCCTGGCCAACGTGGACATCCTGGGAGCGCACCTCTACGGCACACCGTTCCAGAACTTCCCGTACCCCCTCTTCAAGCAGAAGGGCGCCGGAAAGGAGCTGTGGATGACCGAGGTCTACTACCCCAACAGCACCGACTCGGCGGATCTGTGGCCCCAGGCGCTTGACGTGGGAGAGCACATTCACCGGGCGATGGTGGACGCCGAGTTCCAGGCGTACGTGTGGTGGTACATCCGGCGTGGTTACGGCCCCATGCGGGAAGACGGGCGGATCAGCAAGCGGGGAGCGAGCATGGCGCACTTCTCGAAGTTCGTCCGCCCGGGGCACGTGCGGCTCGCGGTGACGGCGAACCCTCAGCAGAACGTGTACCTCTCGGCGTACAAGGGGAGCGGTTCCCGTGTGGTGATCGTGGCGGTCCACAAGGGCACCTCACCGGTGAGCCAGCAGTTCACTCTGCTCAACAACACCTCCTCCGGCGTGTCGGTCTGGTTGACGGACGCGAGCCGGAACCTCGCGTCGCAGAGCAGGATCACCGTGGCGAACGGTTCCTTCACAGCACAGCTTCCCGCGCAGAGCCTGACAACCTTCGTGACCGGGTGACTCCCCGCGGCGACGTGGCGGTCGCGGCGGTACGAGCGCAGCAGGCAGCAGGCAGCAGGCAGCAGGCAGCAGGCAGCAGGCAGCCGGAGGAGGAATCGATGCGCCGGGCGCACGATCTCGTCCTCGCTCGCGGGTTCGATGCCGATGGTCTCCCGCAGGTACTGCTGTGCCGGCACCAGCGTGTCCCACGGGGTCCGCTGCCCTGTGATCCAGGTTCCGAGGTCTTCGCCCTGCACGATCACCTCGCC
>NZ_LJBR01000630.1 GCF_001282115.1 Streptomyces sp. NRRL B-24085
CCCAGATGACCCGCCAGCTCACTCTCCACCAGATGCTGCCCCGGCTGAAGAGCACGCGTCGTGATCAGCTCCAACAACGCCCCGTACACACGATCACGCAACGGACCGGGACGCTCGAGCCTGGGCACCGTCCCGTACGGCAGTCCTGTCGTCGGCAACATCTCGGTCCCTCCCGCACAGCGTTGTCGCTGCAACTGAGAGCCAAGTATGAATTGGTTTTCGCCTACAGTCTACGGCGCACAACCAGCAAGCCCCCGGACCGCACCGGGGCGTAGCAGCAGCTCATCGCCTCAATGACGTCACGACTCTTGCTGACCGCTCTCTCCATCCTGTAGACAATATCCAGTCGACAAAGTCGGCAGTTCCTCGGTCACCCTCACCGAACGGAGCTTCCACCCATGAAAGTCGCAGTCCTCGGCGCCGGAGCCATCGGTGCCTACGTCGGCGCGGCACTGCACCGCGCCGGCGCCGACGTCCATCTCATCGCCCGCGGCCCGCACCTGGCGGCCATGCGGGAGCACGGCGTCCAGGTCCTGAGCCCGCGCGGTGACTTCACCGCCCGCGCCCACGCCACCGACGACCCGGCCGAAGTCGGCCCGGTCGACTACGTCTTCCTCGGTCTGAAGGCCAACTCGTACGCGGCGTGCGGGCCGCTCATCGAGCCCCTTCTCACCGACACCACCGCGGTCATCGCGGCGCAGAACGGCATTCCCTGGTGGTACTTCCACCGGCACGGCGGCCCGCACGACGGACACCGCATCGAAAGCGTGGACCCGGACGGCGCGGTCAGTGCGGTGCTCGCGCCCTCCCGGGCCATCGGGTGTGTCGTCTACGCGGCGACCGAGCTCGAAGGGCCGGGTGTCGTGCGGCACTTGGAGGGCACGCGGTTCTCCATCGGCGAGCCCGACCGCAGCATCTCACCCCGCTGCACGGCCTTCAGCGAGGCCATGCAGGCCGGCGGGCTCAAGTGCCCGGTGGAACCGAACCTGCGGGACGACATCTGGCTCAAGCTGCTGGGGAACATCTCCTTCAACCCCATCAGCGCGCTGGCCCGTGCCACCATGCGCCAGATGTGCCTGCACGGCGGCACCCGCAAGGTCATCGAGACCATGATGGCCGAGACGCTCGCGGTGGCCGAGACGCTCGGCTGCACCGTCGGTGTCTCCATCGAACGCCGTCTGGCGGGCGCCGAACGCGTCGGCGACCACCGCACCTCCACGCTCCAGGATCTGGAGCGCGGCAAGCCCCTGGAGCTCGACGTCCTGCTCACCGCCGTCATCGAGCTGGCGGAGATCACGGGTGTGGACGTGCCCACGCTCCGTACCGTCCACGCCCTCTCCGACCTCCTCGCGCTCCGGTCCGCCGCATGACGCAACCGGGCGTCCACGCCATCGGGTCGGGACCCCGGATCCGGCCGAACGCCGGCACCGGGGTCCCGATGGCCCACGCGATCGGTCGGGAGATCATCCGGGCGGGGCTGGCCGACCGGGAGTTCATCGAGCGCTCGACCTCCGGCTTCGAGGAGTACCGGCGGCTGGTCGAGCCGTGGACGGTGTCGCTCGCGGTGAAGGTGACGGGCGTACCGGCCGCTGCCGTCAGGGAGTTGGCGCAGGCCTGCGCACACGGCGAACCGTTGCGGCCGTTCGACGGTGCCGGGCCCGAGGAGGTCCGAGCACTGGGCAACCTGTCACTGCTGACAGGGCGCGGTCACGGCGACCGGGACCCGCGTATGCCCTTCCACCTGGTCGAGCACGCGCCTCCCGTCGATCTGACGGACGAGGCGTATCCGGTACGGCTCACCCGGGGACGCCGCCTGGACTCGTACAACCCCCGTGTGGTGAAGGGCGGTTCGGTGTCGTCGGTGCGGCGGGCCGAGTGTGTCGAGCTGAGCCCGGAGGACGCCGAGCGTTACGGCGTGGTGGTCGGCGAGGAGGTGCGGGTCGCCACCCGGCGGGGATCCACGGCGGCTCCGGTGTGGGTGGATCCGGCGCTGCGGCCCGGGCTGGCGTTCATGACGTCCCGTCCGCCGGACGGGCCGGGCGCCGAGCAGAGGGCGGAGAGAGCAGGCAGTCCGATCGCGGGGACCGTGGAGTTCGAGGCGGCGGCGATCCGGATCGAGAAGATGCCCGTCGTGGCGACGCGGAGGTGAGACCGGGCATGGGACGAGTCACGGAACGACGCAAGGTGATCCGCATCCGCGACGGGGCCATCTCCACCCGCCCCGACACCCTCGTCACCGAGGAACCACTCGAGATCCGCCTCAACGGCAAACCCCTCGCCATCACCATGCGCACCCCCGGCGACGACTTCGCCCTCGCCACCGGCTTCCTCGTCAGCGAAGGCGTCCTCGCCCACCAA
>NZ_LJBR01000631.1 GCF_001282115.1 Streptomyces sp. NRRL B-24085
GCGAAGCCGAGGTCGGGGGACCAGAGGGCGGTGGCGGCGAGGGCGGGGGACGCCTCCGGGCCGCGTCCGTCACGGCGGCTGACTCCGTCCCCGTCCCTGTCGCCGCCCGAGACCGCGTGCCAGTAGGCGAGCGCGTCACAGGCATGGCGGACGAGGACGCCGGGGGCGGTGAGGCCCGGACGGTGAGGCGCGGGTCGGCCGGAGCCGGCCGAGGCAGCACGGGCGCCCGCACCACCGGCACCGGTGTCGCCACCACCGACATCGGTCTGTGCACGGCCGGCACCGGTGTGCGCACGGTCGGCGTCCCCGTGTCCGGAGTTGGTGACCTTGAGGCCGATCACCCCGCACCAGGCCGCCGGGATCCGCACCGACCCCGCCCCGTCGCTCCCCGTCGCCATCGGGACCAGTCCCGCGGCCACCGCGGCCGCGGAGCCCGCCGAGGATCCGCCGGGGGTGCGGTCGGCGCGCCAGGGGTTGACGGTACGGCCGTGGGCGCCGAGCCCCCATGTCTGCCAGGCGGTTCCGGGACCGGGCACCGAGGTGGCGCCCACGGGCACGCACCCGGCGGCGAGGAGCGGTGCCGCACCGTGCAGCCCGTGCCGCCCCTTCACCCCGATCGGCACCCCGGCGAGGGGCAGCCGCTCACCGGCGTCGACGCGGACGTCGATCTCGCGCGCCCGCCGCAGTGCCTCCTCCTCCCACACCTCGGCGAACGCGCACAGCTCCCGGTCCACGCGCCGGATCCGCTCCAGGGCGTGGGCGACGGCGTCGACGGCCCGCAGCGAGCGCGCACGCACCGCCGCCGCCAGATCCGTGGCGGACCGGGCGGCGGTGGCCGTCACGAGCTGCCGGCCCGGGTGAGCCGGGCCAGTGCCTCGGTCCCGCGCGGCGGCGTCCCGTCCAGGTCGCCGAGGCGCCACGCGCCGACCCAGGGCACGCGGTACACGTCGACCGCGGACTCGATCTCCTTGACCTGCTGGGCGAGCGGGCGCGGAAGCCGGCCGGGAGCGTCCGCGACGAGCACGACGGCGTCGAGGTCGAGCCCCGACGGGTGCTCCCCGCGCCGGAACAGTTCCAGGGCCCGGCGGGCGGCGTGCAGCCCCGCGGCGTGCGTACGGGCGACGAGCAGGACGGATGCGGGGGCACCGGGACCGGGCCAGTCGCGTCCGCAGTCGTGACCGCCGTAGACGGCGGCCAGGGTGGAGACGCCGGCGCCGCCGTGCGTGCCGACCCACGCGAACCGCCTCCCGGCCGGGGCCACCGGCCCGCGGATCCAGATCTCCGGCCCCTGCTGCACGCTCTCCGCCTCTCGCCGCACGTCGGTTCGCCCGTCCGCGCCCCGCTCCCGCC
>NZ_LJBR01000632.1 GCF_001282115.1 Streptomyces sp. NRRL B-24085
CTTCCTCACCGAGGCCCTCGGCGCCCCAGGGTGACGTACCCCCGCCCGCGGCCGTCGCCTCCCCGCACAACCTCGCCCTCCTGCGGGACGCCCTCGGCGCGGACGCCGAGCACGTCACCCTCATCGACCACACCGACTGGTACACCGGCTCCGCCGCGAACGCGGTCGCCCAGGGCGCCGGCTACCTCGCGGCCCACGCCGGCCCCGGCGGCCGCATCCACCTCCTCATGGAGCCCGTCTGGAACGGCAGGGCCGGCAGCTCCCCGCGCGAGACCACCGAGTGGATCCGCTACGAGGCCCTCGCCAACCTCCTCTTCGCGCCGCTCGCCACCACCGCCCTGTGCGCCTACGACCTGCGCACCGCGGGCCCCGCGATCGTCGACGCCGCCCGCCGGGCCCACCCCGGCACCGGCGTCTACGAGGACCCCGTACGCCTCGCCGCCGAACTGGACTCCGTACCCCTCGCACCGCCCCCGCCGGACGCCGAACTCCTCACCGGCCTGGCCGCGGACGCCGTACGGCCGAAGGCGCAGGCGCGGGGTCTGGCGGCCGCCGACGCGGAGCTGTTCGCGACCGCCGTGGCCGAGGCGGCGGAGGCCGTGGGGCAGCGGGCCGGCACCGCGCTGCTGTGGGGGCGGGACGCGCACTGCGTCTGCGAACTGCGCGCGGAGCGCCGGGTGGACGACCCCCTCGCCGGGTTTGTCCCGCCGGACACCACCGACCTGGCCCCCGGCCAGGGACTCTGGTACGCGCGCCAGGTGTGTGCGTACGTCGACGTACGCGACGACCGGGACGGGGCGACCGTACGACTGCAGTACGCGTAGCCGTACGGGTGTGGTGCAGGTATGGAATCAGGTAGTACTCCCCGTGTGCGCCGACCCCGCGGGGGACACCCTGAGAACATGCTGCAACTCTCCGGGGACCGCCTCCCGGACCCCGACCCTCGATATGCCGCCTATCCCCAACCGCCCCTGGGAGCAGGTCACTTGAGTGTCGAGTACGACCCCCGCCCGTCCGCCGTGCGCGAGGCCCGCGCCGAGGTGCGCAAGCAGTTGGAGGGGTGGGGGCTCGCGGAGCGGGACGACCTGGTGGACACCGCCGAACTCCTCGTGAGCGAACTGGCCACCAACGCCCTGCTGCACTCGGCGAGCCGCTTCACGCTCACCCTGTCCGCCGCGCACGGCGTGCTGCGCTGCGAGGTCGCCGACTCCGGCCGCCGCACCCCGCAGGTGCTGGACGCCGGGGTCTCGGAGAGCGGCCGCGGGATGTTCCTGGTGGCGGCGCTCGCCCTGCGCTGGGGCTGTCACCAGGACGGCACCGGGAAGACCGTCTGGTTCGAACTGGGCACCTGCGGGGCCGACGGCTGCGGGGGAGGCCTCCCCGGTGACCCCTGACTTCCTTCACGGCACGCCCTCTTGCCGGGCCGCGGCCTTTGAGGTTTCTTGACCTTCATGGCGGACACCACGGACAACACAGTGACCGGTGAGGCGAACCCCGTACCCCGCAAGTCCAGTTGGCGCTACATCGGCCCGGGGATCGTCGTCGCCGCGACCGGCGTCGGCGCCGGTGACCTGGTCGCCACGCTCATCGCGGGCAGCAACTTCGGCTACACCCTGCTGTGGGCCGCGGTGATCGGCTGCCTCGTCAAGATCTCCCTCGCGGAGGCCGCGGGCCGCTGGCACCTGTCCACCGGCAGCACCCTGTTCGACGGCTGGGCGAGCCTGGGCCGCTGGACCACCTGGTTCTTCGCCGTCTACGTGGTGATCTGGGGCTTCGTGTACGGGGCGGCGGCGATGTCGTCGAGCGCGCTCCCGCTCCAGGCCCTGTTCCCCGACGTGATGGACCTCGAATGGTGGGCCATCGCCTGCGGTCTTGTCGGCCTGGTCTTCGTCTGGTTCAACAAGTACGCGGTCTTCGAGAAGGTCATGACGCTCCTGGTCGGCGTCATGTTCGTGGTGACGGTGTACCTGGCGATCCGGGTCACCCCGAACCTGGGCGACGCCTTCGCGGGCCTGCTGCCGGTCCTGCCCGACGAGAAGGACTCCGTCCTCAACACCCTCGGCCTGATCGGCGGCGTCGGCGGCACGATCACCCTCGCCGCGTACGGCTACTGGGTCAACGCCAAGGGCTGGACCGACACCGGCTGGATGAAGGTGATGCGGCTCGACAACCGGGTCGCCTACATCACCACCGGCATCTTCGTCGTCGCCATGCTCTTCGTCGGCGCGGAACTGCTGCACAGCGCCAACGTGGCGATCGCGAGCGGCGACAAGGGCCTCGTCCAGCTCAGCGACATCCTGGCGGACGAGTACGGCTCGGCGACCGCGAAGTTCTTCCTGATCGGGTTCTTCGCCACCTCCTTCACCTCGCTGATCGGCGTCTGGCACGGGGTGAGCCTGATGTTCGCGGACTTCGTGGCGCGCTACCGCGGCGACGAGGGCGCGGCGGGCTCCGGGCAGAAGGTCGCGTCCGGTTCGCGCGAGCGCTCCTGGCCCTTCCGGGTGTACCTGCTCTGGCTGACCTTCCCGCCGATGGTCCTGCTCTTCCAGGGCCAGCCCTTCCGCCTGGTCATCATCTACGGCGTCCTCGGCGCCGCCTTCCTCCCCTTCCTGGCCGGCACCCTGATGTGGCTGCTGAACACCTCCCGCACCCCCAGGGAGTGGCGCAACGGCCCGCTGAGCAACGCGATGCTGGCGATCGCGGGCCTGCTGTTCCTCATCCTGTGCGTGAAGCAGATCTGGGACCAGCCGTGGTCGGAGTTCTTCTAGCCGGTGCCGGCCCGGACCCGGTCCCGAACCGGCGGATATCCTCTGCACCGGACCACACCACCACCCAGGGGCCACCACGATGACCACCCAGCCACCGCCCTACGGCAACCAGCCCCACCCGTACGGCAC
>NZ_LJBR01000633.1 GCF_001282115.1 Streptomyces sp. NRRL B-24085
TCCCCCTACCCTCGCCCCCATGCAGCGCGCCCACGTCAGCCCGTCGAGCACGACGACGCCGGAGCAGGTCCCGGCGCGCTGACCGTTGCGCAGTCAAGCCCCGGGGCGAGTGCCCCGGGGCTTCGTCGTTCCCGCCGGTTCCTCGCCCCCACCGCCGCGAGGGAGACCCCCGTGAACGACCACGACCACCGCCGGCTCGGCCGGGAGCTCGGCCTGTTCGACACCGATCCGCTGATGGGCGCGGGGCTGCCGTACTGGCTGCCCGACGGGGCCGTCGTACGGCATGTCCTGGAGGAGTACGTCAGGGAGACCGAGCGGGCCGCCGGGTACCGGCACGTGTACTCGCCCGTGCTCGGCAAGCGGGAGCTGTACGAGATCTCCGGGCACTGGTCGCACTACGGCGACGACATGTTCCCGCCGATGCGGCTGGGCGGCGAGGAGGTGGTGCTGCGGCCCAGCCTCTGCCCGCACCACGCCCTCATCTACCGGTCGAGGTCCCGCAGTTACCGCGAACTTCCCCTGCGGCTGGCCGAGTTGGGCGGCATGTACCGCTCCGAGCTGTCGGGCGTCCTCGGCGGCCTCACCCGGGTCCGCGCCATCCAGCTCAACGACGCCCACATCTTCTGCACCCCCGGGCAGGCCGTGGCGGAGGCCCGCGCCGCCCTCGGCCTCGTCCGGCGCGCCCACCACGACCTCGGCATCCGGGCGACCAGGTACCGCCTGTCCCTGCCCGGCGGCTCCGGCAAGTACGTCGCGGACCCCGCGCTCTGGCGGCGCGCCACCGCCCTCCTCGAAGAGGCCCTGGACGGCGTCCCGTACGAGTCCGCCGAGGGCGAGGCCGCCTTCTACGGTCCCAAGATCGACGTACAGATCACCGACGCCGCCGGCCGCGAGTCCACCCTCTCCACCGTGCAGATCGACTTCCACCAGCCCGAACGCTTCGGCCTCCACTACATCGGAGCCGATGGCGGCAAGCACCGTCCGGTCATGGTCCACCGCAGCATCATCGGCAGCGTGGAACGCGCGGTCGCGCACCTCGTCGAGGCGCACGCCGGTGCCTTCCCGGTGTGGCTCGCCCCCGTGCAGCTCGCGGTCCTGCCGGTGGGCGAGGCACAGGAGGAACAGGCCGGCGACCTTGTACGGCAGGCCCTCGCGCACGGCATCCGGGCCGAACTCTCCGGTCCCGGCCAGGGCACCCTGGGCGCCCGCGTCCGCGCCGCCCGCCTCGTGCCGTACCAGGCGGTGATCGGTGAGCGGGAGGCCGGCGCCGGCTGTGCGGCCGTACGGCTGCGGGACGGGCGCAGGCCGGGAACCGTGGCGGTCGACGCCCTGCTGGACCGGGTCCGCGCCCGCGACCGGGACCGCGGGGCCGAACTCTGGGCGGCTGCGTAAGGTCGGTCCCGTACGCCAGTGACGAAAGGACCCCCGCCGTGACCGGTCAGCCCATCCCGGTGATCATCGACTGCGACACCGGCGTCGACGACGCCCTGGCCCTGCTGTTCGCCGTACGGCATCCCGGCATCGACCTGCGGGCGGTCACCTGTGTCGCCGGGAACACCGACGTCGACGGCGTCGTCCGCAACACGCTGACCGTGCTGGAGCAGGCCGGTGCCGGGGACGTCCCCGTCGCCCGGGGTGCGGCGCGGCCGCTGCTCGAACCCGTGCGCACCGCACAGCACGTGCACGGGCTCGACGGCATGGGCGACCTCGGGCTGCCCGCGCCGACCCGGGTCGCGGTGGACGTGGACGCGGTGACGCTGCTCCGGCGGGAGATCCTCGCCTCGCCCACCCCCGTCACGCTCGTCCCGACCGCCCCGCTCACCAACATCGCGCTGCTCCTGCGCACGCACCCCGAGGTGGTGCGCAACATCGAGCGGATCGTGTTCATGGGCGGCGCGGTGGCGACCGGGAACGCCACGCCGGTCGCGGAGTTCAACGTCTGGCACGACCCCGAGGCGGCCGCGGTCCTCCTCACCGCCGGGGTGCCGATCACCATGTACGGCCTGGACGTCTTCCAGCAGGTCCTGGTGCCGGCCGCCGACGTCCAGCGGCTGCGCGCGAGCGCGGAACCGTCCTTGCGCATGGCCGGCGAACTCCTCGCCCACCGCGACCCCGCCACCTCCGGCGACCCCACGCCCACGGGCGGCCTCGGCGACGCGGGCGCGGTGTGCGCGGTCGTCGACCCGGCGGGCCTGACCACCGAGCTGCTGCCGGTGGAGGTGAGCCTGGCCCCGGGCCCGACCCGCGGCCAGACGGTTGTCGACCGCCGCCCGCGTCCCGGCGAGTCCGAGATCCACGAGGGCGAGCGCGAAGTCACCCTCGTCGACGTGGGGTTGGCCGTCGACGTGGAGCGCTACGTGAAGCTGTGGCTGACGGCGGTGGAGGGGGTCTAGCGGCCGGTCCGGTCCCTCAGGAGCCGCTGACGCCCCAGCGCTGCTCCACCTTCGCGAGCCGCCAGTAGGCGATCGCCGCCGCCCACACCACCACGAACAGGCCGACGATGACGTAGCCGACGTTGTCGAGGTCGATGTCGGCGATCCAGGTGGTGAGGGCGTCGGTGAGGGCGAGCTTGTCGTGCAGGACGCCGACGAGTTCGATCGTGCCGATGAAGAAGGCGACCGCGATGGACAGGCCGGTGATGGCGAGGTTGTAGAAGACCTTGCGGACGGGGTTCGAGAAGGCCCACTGGTAGGCGAAGTTCATGAACGTCCCGTCGAGGGTGTCGAACAGGCTCATGCCGGCGGCGAACAGGAGGGGGAGGCAGAGGATCGCGTACCAGGGCAGTCCGGCCGCCGCGCCCGACCCCGCCATCACCATCAGCGTGACCTCGGTGGCGGTGTCGAAGCCGAGCCCGAAGAGGAAGCCGAGCGGGAACATCTGCCCCGGCCTGGTGATGGACCTGGTGAGCCTGCCGAGGATCCGGTTCATGAAGCCCCGGGAGTCCAGGTGCTGCTCCAGCTCCTGCTCGTCGTACGACCCCGCCCGCATCGCCCGGAAGACCCTCAGGATGCCCGTCAGGGCGACCAGGTTGAGGGCGGCGATGAGGTAGAGGAACGTGCCGGAGATCGTCGTACCGAGGAAGCCGAGGACCTGGTGGGTGCCGGACCCCTCGTTCATGACCTTGCCGGCGAGCTGGGTGCCGCCCGCGATGAGCGCGGCGAGCACCACGACGACGCTGGAGTGCCCGAGCGCGAACCAGAACCCCACCGACACCGGCCGCTTGCCGTCGGCCATCAGCTTGCGGGTGGTGTTGTCGATCGCGGCGATGTGGTCCGCGTCGAAGGCGTGCCGCATGCCGAGGGTGTAGGCGGTGATGCCGAGGCCGATGCCGAAGGCCCGGTCGCCGACCTCGTAGTGCCCCGGCACCACGAGCAGGAACAGGATGCCGAAGGCGAGGACGTGCAGCCCGGCTATCGCGGCCATCAGGCCGGCCGTCCTGACGGTGTCCTCGCGCCGCCAGCGGAACTGGCCGGAGACCTCGGGCAGGGCAGGGTCGGTCATACGGTGGTCACTCCAGCACCTCGTGGATGAACGCGTGAGCTGCCGTGGCCGGTCTCCTGGCTTACGGGTCGTGCGTCTCCGTGCCCGCCTTCCCGGCCTGATGGTGACGGCCAGTGGCTGTCCCGCGAGGGACGTGGGAGGGAGACTCCCCGATCACAGTGGCGAGGGCCGCACCGGCATGGACCTTTGAGGGGTCGTCACCGGTTTCCCGAGCACCACGGCCCGCCCACCGTAGGCGGGCTCGGGGGTTCCTGCATAGCTGCACACCTGCGCAGGTATGGAAGATCACACAGCGCCGCCTGCGAGGATGTGCGCCATGCACCTCGTCCCGGCCGACCGAGCCGACCGCCGCACCATCGACGGACACCGGGTGTGCGACGCCATCGCCGCGATCGGCGACCCGGGACACGTCCGCACCTGGTCCGACCGCTTCGCCCTGCTCGCCGACCCCAACCGGCTTTCCCTGCTGCTCGCCCTGCACCGCACCGGCCCGCTGGCCGTCTCCGACCTCGCGATCGCGACCGGCATGAACGACCCGGCCGTGTCCCAGGCGCTGCGGCTGCTGCGGGCGGCCGGGGTGGTGGCGGGCGAGAAGGAGGGACGGGTCGTGCGGTACCGGGTGGTGGACGAGGCGGTGCGGGGGCTGTTGCAGCAGGTGGCCTGAGGGCACACCCCGTAACCCGTACGGCCCGGACCGCTGGTGACGTCCCGGCACCCGGTGATCACCTGAAGCATGACCCCGCCCCGCGCCGCCCGCGCCGCCGCCTCCGCTGTCGCCCTCTCCGGGCTCCTTGCCGCCACCGCCTGTTCCGCGCTCTCCACGCCGCCGACCGCTCCGCGGCCCTCGATCACACCGCCCAGCAGCGCGCCGCCGCCGTCGCCGAAGGCGTCCGCCGGCCCGTCCTCGGCCCTCACCGAGGCGATGGCACAGGCCGCGCTCGTCACCGACGCGGACCTCGGCGAGCCCTGGACACCGACCCAGGGGGTGGCCACCTGGCACGACGAGGTGCTGAAGTCGAAGGCCGACCGGCGCGGGTGCCAGCGGCTGCTCGACGCCCTGTACGCGGACGAGTTGTTCGGCGCCGACGCCGGTCCCCGCGCGGTCGTCGGGATGGACGACGAGTGGAACGCGGCCCAGATGCGCTACCAGGTGCTCGCACGCCCCCCGGCGGAGATCGACAAGACCCTGGCCTGGCTCAGGAGCCTCCCGCGCACGTGCTCGCAGTTCGCGGCCACCACGACCACGGGAGCGGTCCTCGGGGTGCAGGTCGCCGAGCTGTCCCTGCCCGAGGCGGGGGACGCCCGGCAGGGCCTGCGGGTGCTGCTGACCGGGGAGTCGCCGGACGGCGGGCCGACGACGCTCACCCTGGACGTCGCCGCGCTCCGCGTGGGGCAGGACGCGATCAGTGTGACCAACGGCGGCTTCGGCGACGTGCAGACGGACGCCACGCAGGCGGTCGTCCGACTGGGCGCCGAGCGGCTGGCGGAGGTGCGCAGACAGGGGCGGGTGCAGGTGTGAGCGTCCGGTGAGCGGCCGGTGGGCGTGTCAGTCCCGGTCGAACCGCTTGCGGTGCCGGACCACGTCGTGCGCCACCTCGAGCGCGCTGCGGCCGTGCGCGAAGGCGTGCGCGCGCAGCCGGGCCAGCGCCTCGTCCGAGCCCACACCGAGCTGCACCATGATCATGCCGACGGCCTGGTAGACCTCGTCGTGCGCGGTGGCCAGGCCGCTCAGCCAGGGGGCGTCGCCCTCGGGGCCGTTCTCCTCCCCCCGGGGCAGGGCCATCAGGGCCACCGTCATGACCCTGGCCACGAGCTCGGCGACGCGCAGCTCGCGCCGGGTGAGTTCCCCCGGGGCCTCGCGGTAGAGGTCGAGGGTGCCCACGCACAGGGTGTCGTCGCCGAGCGGCATCGAGTACACCGCCCGTATCCCGGCGGCGGTGGCCTGCTGGGCGAAGACCGGCCAGCGGACCAGGTCCGGGTCGCAGGTCAGATCGGTGGCGAACACGGCGGCGCCGGCCGCCGCGGCGGCCGTACAGGGCCCGTCCCCCAACGTGGCCTGGAGATCCGACAGCCGGGCGGCCCGGTCGCTGCTGGACCCGAGCTGGACCGGCATGGCGTTGCTGCGCAGCGACACGCTCGCCCCGGCCACCGGCAGCAGTTCGACGGCGGCCGTGCACAGCCGGCCCGGGATCTCGGCGGGCCCGGCGCCCCGCACCCCGGCCGCGATCACGTCGGCGATCCGCCCCCGGCCCCGCTCCCGGTCCGCCCGGCGTCGGGGCTCCGGTCGGCGCGGTCCGTGTCCCGGCGACGCGAGCGGGCCGGTGCCGTCGGCCGGGGTGGCGCAGGTGCCCGCTTCGCCCGCCGGCCCGGGGGACGGTCCGGGCTCGTCGCCGTGGGCGTCGCCGTGGGCGTCCCTGGGCCGCACGGTCACCGCCTCCTTCGGTCAGCGCGGGACTGTCCGTCGTCGGCCCCCGGGCAGAGTCACCGCGAGCGGGGGGCGCCGCTCGTGGTCCTCCCGCCCAGGGGCACCGCCCGGCTACCCCTGGCCCACGGGGTGAAACGCCCGGGACCGGCACGGCGGCGGGCCCCGCCCGTCCGGGCACCCGTGTCGTCCCGCGCGCCCTTCACAGACCGCACGGCGATTCACTACGGTCTTCGATGACGGTCAGGGAGCGGCCGCACCGCGTCGAAGCGTGCCCGAGCCGCCCCGCGCCCCGTTCCTCCCCCGTTCCGCCGGCCCG
>NZ_LJBR01000634.1 GCF_001282115.1 Streptomyces sp. NRRL B-24085
CGCCGTGCCCACCTCCTACCGCGACATGAGCCCCCTGCCCGCCCACGGCGACACGCCCCCCGTCGCTCAGCCCGGTGTGCCCCCGATGTCCCAGCGAGCCGTGGACGCGGGCCGCCTCATGCTCACCGCCGGCCTCGCCACCGTCCCGCCCGGCCTCATCGCCATAGGGGTCCTGATCGCCTCCCGGCAGGCAGACCCGACCGTCATCGGCATGATCTGCGCCGCCCCGGCCGCTGTCGCCGTGCCCGTCCTCGCCCTCGCCCGCCTCTTCGGCCGCGTCGCCGAAGCCGCGCCCGACGAGCACCACCACCACTACACCGGACCGGTCCACCAGGAACAGCACCACACCCACACCACCACCCGAGGCGTGTGGGCCAAGACCAACAACCAGCACTGACCAACCCCGGAAGGAATCCGCTGTGAGCACCGAAGAACACACCGAGCCCGAGACCATCCGCTTCACCGTCGACGTCGTGTGCGTCCGCGACGGCTCCGTCCTGCTGATCGAGCGGGGGTGGCCGCCGCACAAGGGGCAGTTCGCCCTGCCCGGCGGACACGTCGATGCCGGCGAGACCTCCCGCGCCGCCGCCGCGCGTGAGCTGCTGGAAGAGACCGGCGTTCAGGTCGACGCCGACGACCTGACCCTGATCGGCATCTACGACACCCCCGACCGCGACCCGCGCGGCCGGTACGTCACAGCCGCCTACCTGGTGACCGTCCCCGCCGACACCACCGCACAGGCCGGAGACGACGCCGTCGCCATCCGCTGGACGCCCCTCGACGACACCGGCCATCTCGCGTTCGACCACAGCGAGATCGTGGCCGCCGCGCGCGGCCGGTACAACGCCCCCTTCTAGCTATGCCAAGGGCGACCCCCCATTCCGCCAAGAACCGGGGTCGCCCTTGCTCGCCAGTCACCATCAAGGAACTGGAGACATCCAGGATGACGCAACCCACCGACATCCGGCGAGTGCGCGGCCACCGAACGCGCCTGCTGGACCTGTACTGCTGCCAGGGCGGCGCGGCCAAGGGCTACGCCGACGCCGGGTTCGACGTGACCGGCGTCGACATCAACCCGCAGCCACGCTACCCGTACCGGTTCGTGCAGGCGGACGCGATCGCGTTCGTCCTCGAACACGGTGCGGAGTTCGACTTCATCCATGCCTCGCCGCCGTGCCAGCACGACAGCGACTGCCAGCGCATCCAGGACAACGCCCACCCCGACCTGATCGCCCCCACCCAGCGCCGCCCTCGAAG
>NZ_LJBR01000635.1 GCF_001282115.1 Streptomyces sp. NRRL B-24085
GATGAGGGACAGGGACTTCGACTTCGCTTTGAACCTACTGGTCAAAGGCATCGAGGCAATGGTGGAACCCACCTAGGGGCGCGGGGAACTGCGCGACCAGCCCCCACGCACCCGCACCCGCCGACGAACCGGGTCCCCCGCCCCCTCACGCGTCCGGCGAAGCCAACCGCGCCGGGAAACCGCCGGTGGCGACCGGCCCCCACCGCTCCGGCGTGACCCGGATGATCGACTTCCCCTGCTTCACCATCGCCGCCCGGTACTCGTCCCAGTCGGGGTGCTCCCCGGAGATGTTCCGGAAGTACTCCACCAACGGCTCCACGGAGTCGGGCGAGTCGATGACCTCCGCGGTCCCGTCGACCTGCACCCACGGTCCGTTCCAGTCGTCGCTCAGCACGACCACGCTCACCCGCGGATCCCGCTTCGCGTTCCTCGTCTTGGCCCGCTCGGGATACGTCGACACGACGATCCGCCCCGAGTCGTCCACCCCGCACGTCAGCGGCGAGGCCTGCGGTGACCCGTCCGCCCGCCGTGTCAGCAGGATCGCCCGGTGCCGGGGCCGCACGAAGTCCAGCAGCTCTTCCAGGGAGACGGACGTGTTGGTCGCGATGTTCGGTGCCATGGAATCAGCCTAGTTGGAGCGCCACGGCGTGCCAGTGCACCGCGTCCCGGCCGAGCCGGTCCGCGCCCTCGGCCACGGTCCGCAGCAGCCTCAGCCCCGCCTGCGCCCCCTGCCCGATGACCTCCTCGGGCGGGATGTCGAACATCCGCCGGTCGACGGGCGGCTCCCCGCGCCGCAGGGTGACCAGCAGGAGCCCGCCGGGCGCGAGCAGTCCGGCCAGACGCCGCATCGCGACGGGCCGTTCCTCCGGGCGCAAGTGCATCCACACCGCGGACAGCAGGACCACGTCGTAGGGCCCCCGCACACCCGGTATCCCGGGCAGGGCGCCCGCCCGCCAGGTCACCCCGCTGCCGGGGTGCAGCCGCTCGGCCACCCGGCGCAGCTCCGCCACCGGCTCCACCGCGTCGACGGTGTACCCGCGGCCGGCCAGCGCCGCCGCGTCCCGACCGGTCCCCGCGCCGACGTCCAGCACCCGCGCGGGCGCCGGCGGCAGCAGGTCCAGCAGCGCCCCGTGCACGTCCTCGAACGACACGCTCTCGTAGACCCGCCCGAGCCGCTCCGCCGACTCGGCGTAGTACCCCTGCACCCCCGTGCTCCGCTCCATGCCCCGAACGGTACGTCCCGCCACTGACAACGCCCTCAGGCCTGCGGCAGCGACTCCCCCTGGACCGCCTGCACATCGAGCTCGACCTTCAGGGTCGTACCGATCGCCGCGATCCCGGCCTGCACGACCTGGTTGTAGTTCATGGCGAAGTCCTCCCGCCGCAGTTGGGCCGTGGCCCGGAAAGCGGCGCGGGTGCCGCCCCAGGGGTCGGCGCCCGTGCCCAGGTAGGCGAGGTCCAGGTCCACCGGCCGTACGACACCCCGCATCGCCAGTTCCCCGCGGACCGTCCAGCGGTCCGTGCCGGCCACCGTCAGCCCCGTCGACCGGTAGGTGATCTCGGGGTACCGCTCCACGTCCAGGAAGTCCGCCGAGCGCAGGTGCTCGTCCCGCATCGCGTTGCCCGTGTCGATGGAGGCGGCCCGGATCACCGCCTCCACCCGGGACTTGGTCACGTCGTCCGGGGCGACCTCGATCGCCGCGGTGAAGTCGGTGAAGCGGCCGTGCACGCTGGAGATGCCCAGGTGCTGGGCGACCGCGCCCACGCTGGAGTGGGCCGGGTCGACGGTCCAGGGCCCGGGCGGCGGGAGTTCCGCCCCGCCGATGCGGGCCAGCGTGACCGTGCCGACCTCGGCCCGCCTGCTCGCGGTGACGATCGCGCTGGAGGCGGCGGGCGCGTAGCCCACGGCCGTGACGATGACGGTGTACGGCCCCGGCTCCAGCGGAGTCCCGTCCCGCACGGCCCCCTCGGCGTCCGCCTCCGCGCGCAGCACCTGGGCGCCGGTCATGTCGGTCACCGTGACGACCGCGTGCGACACGGCCCATCCGTCCCGGGTGCGGATCCTCGCGGTCAGTCCCATGTCTCACAACTCCTCGAATGAAGACCGGCCCGTGGCGGGCGCGCGCCTCCGATCGGAGCGCGCGCTCCCTGCCACGGGCCGGAGCGGCTGAACTACTCGCCGGGGTGGGCGAGTTCGATGTCGTGGCCGTCGACGCCGGGCCCGTTCACCGTCAGGGCCGTCGCCTGCGGCGGGTAGCCCGTGGCGATGACCGTGTACTCGCCGCCGTCCAGGTCGGTGAAGGCGTACGCCCCGTCCGTCCCGGTGGTGGCGGTGCCGACCACGTTGCCGGCCGCGTCCACGAGGGTGACCCGTGCGTCGGCCAGCGGACCGTGCGGCGCCCGGACGACACCCTGGAGGCGGGCGCCCGAGTCGAGGTCGACCTCGATGCGGGTCACGCCGGTGCCGCCGACCTCGACGGGCAGGGCGCGCGGGCGGAACCCGGCGGCGTTCACCGCGACGGTCACCGCACCCGGCACCAACTCGCCGAAGGCGAACTCGCCCTGCTCACCGGTGGTCCCGGTGGCCAGGAGGTCTCCGCGCACATCGGTGACGATCACCATCGCGTCCTTGACCGGCTCCCCGCTCTGCGCGGCCCGCACGAGCCCGTTCAGCCCGCTGGTGCCGCTGAGGAGGACGTCGTAGGCCACCGGCTCACCGTTCACGAGGACGGTGGACGCCTGCGGCTGGAAGCCGTCCGCGGAGGCGATCAGGACGTACGACCCGACGCCCGGTGCCTCGACCGCGTAGGAACCGTCGGCCTGGGTCACCGACCGGCCCAGCTGCTGTCCCGAGAGCGAGATCAGCGTGACCGCGGCCCGCGGGACCGGCGCGCTCTCGGCGCCGCGCACGAAACCGCGGACCGGGATGCCGCCGGAGCCCTCACCGGAGGCTTCGGGACGGGCGAGGGTGGCCACGGCGGACAGCCGCTGCGTGCCCTCGGGGGCGGTGTCGGGGGCGGTGGCGGCCCAGCTCGGGGTGTGCGCGGC
>NZ_LJBR01000636.1 GCF_001282115.1 Streptomyces sp. NRRL B-24085
GCTCAAGGGAGACCGCGATGCCCCCGTCCCCCGCCCCGTCCGACCGCACCCGCCAACTCCGCCGGGTCGCCCTCTCCGGCCTGCTCGGCACCGCCGTCGAGTTCTACGACTTCCTCGTCTACGGCACCGTCGCAGCCCTCGTCTTCGGCGAACTGTTCTTCCCCGGCGCCGACCCCGCCGTCGGCACGATCGCCGCGTTCGGCACCTTCGCCGCCGGATACGTGGCCCGCCCGATCGGCGGCATCGTCTTCGGACACTTCGGCGACCGCCTCGGCCGCAAGAACATGCTGCTGCTCACCATGGGCCTGATGGGCGGCGCCAGCTTCCTCATCGGCCTGCTCCCCACCTACGACACCGTCGGCGTGTGGGCGCCGGTCCTGCTGATCACCCTGCGGGTGGTCCAGGGCATCGCCATCGGCGGCGAGTGGGGCGGCGCGACCCTGATGGTCGTGGAGCACGCGGGCGAGCACCGCCGCGGTCTCTGGTCCAGCTTCACCCAGATGGGAGCCCCGCTCGGCTCCCTGATCTCCGCCGCCGTCGTGGCGATGGTCTCCACCCTCCCCAGGGACCAGTTCGCCGCGTGGGGCTGGCGGGTGCCGTTCCTGCTGAGCGTCCTGCTGCTGGGCGTCGGCCTGTTCGTCCGCCTCAAGGTGGCCGAGAGCCCGCTGTTCGCCGAGGTGAAGAAGGACCGCGCGGAGTCCCGGCTGCCGATCCTCGACGTGCTCAAGCGCCCCCGCCCCGTCCTGCTGGCCTGCTGCGTGGGCATCGGCGCCTTCACCGCCCAGTCCCTGCTGACCAGTTACCTCATCGCGTACGCCACCGGCATCGGCCACCCCCGCCCGCAGGTGCTCACCGCGCTCACCGTCTCCGCCGCGGTCGCCCTGGTCGTCCTGCCCTGCGCGTCCGCGCTCTCGGACCGCGTCGGCCGCCGCCCGGTCGTCCTCACCGGCGCGATCCTGTCCGCCGCCACCGCCTTCCCCGTCCTCGCGCTGGTCGACTCCGGGTCGCCGGGAGCCCTGATCCTGGCCGTCGTCATCGGCCACGGCATCTCCCAGTCGCTGATGTACGGCCCGCTGGGCGCCCTGTTCAGCGAGATGTTCGGCACCGAGGTCCGCTACACCGGCGCCTCCCTCGGCTACCAGGGCGCGACCCTGGTGGGCGCCGGCTTCTCCCCGATGATCGCCGGCAGCCTGGTCGCGAGCAGCGGCGACGGCACCCCCGTCGCCCTCCTCCTCTGCGGCGGCTCCCTGATCACCGCCCTGACGGTGTGGTTCGTCCGCGAGACCAGCCGTGCCTCACTGGGCGCCGGCC
>NZ_LJBR01000637.1 GCF_001282115.1 Streptomyces sp. NRRL B-24085
GCAGGGGGGACCCTGTGGGAGAGTAGGACACCGCCGAACAATCTTTGAGAAAACCCCCGTGCCATTCGGCACGGGGGTTTTCTGCGTTTAGGGTCAATGGCATGCGCTATGACCTCGTGATCTTCGACAATGACGGTGTGCTCGTCGACAGCGAGCCGATCTCCAACCGGCATCTCGCCGCCTATCTGACGGAGCTCGGGCACCCGACCTCCTACGAGGACTCCATCCGGGACTACATGGGCTCCGCCATGCACCGGATCCATGAGCTCGTCCTGGAGCGGACCGGGCAGAAGTTGCCGGCCGACTTCGACGACGTCTTCCACGCGAGGGTCTTCGCCGCGTTCGAACGGGAGTTGAAGGCCGTGGCCGGTATCACCGGCGTACTCGAGAAGTTGGCCGCGGACGGGGTGCCGTACTGTGTGGCGTCCTCCGGGAGCCATGCGCGGATCCGGGTGGGGCATCGGGCGGCCGGCCTTGACCGGTGGTTCGAGGACGGGCGGATCTTCAGCTCGGAGGATGTGGGGCGGGGGAAGCCGGCGCCGGATCTTTTCCTGTACGCGGCCGAGCGGATGGGGGTCGAACCTCGGCGGTGTGTGGTCGTGGAGGACAGTCCCCTGGGAGTGCAGGCGGCCAACGCGGCGGGGATGGACGTGTTCGGGTTCACGGCGATGACGCCCGCCGCGAAGCTGGCCGGGGCCACCCAACTCTTCTCCGACATGGGTGAGTTGGTGGACCTGCTCGTCTGACATTTGTCATGCCGAGGTCCGGACGATCGTTTCTGTCGGGGGACCAGGTCCGGGCGAGAAGCTGAGGGCATGACGACGAAGACGAACTCGAAGCGCGCGAACCTGGCTCCTCTGATCGTGGACGTGGCTGTGCCGATCGGGGCGTACTACCTGCTGAAGGACGGGCTCGGGACGAGCACGTTGACGGCACTCGGCCTCAGCAGTGTCGTCCCGGCCGTGCGGACCGGCTGGAGTGTGGTGAAGGAGCGGACCGTCAATGGACTGGCCGCCCTCATCCTCGTGGTCAACGTCGCCGGGCTGCTGCTCAGCTTCGTCGCCGGTGACCCGCGGCTGATGCTCGCCAAGGACAGCGGGGTCAGCAGTGTGGTCGGCATCGGCATCCTGGTGTCCGTCGCCCTCGGGAAGCCGATGATGACCGCCGGCATGAAGCCCTGGCTGGTGAAGGGGATTTCCGAGCGGGAGGACGCATGGGCGCGGCTCCAGGGCGGGTCGGCGGACTTCCGGAGGGCCGAGCGGCGGTTCTCCGTGGTGTGGGGTGTCGTCCTGCTGACGGAGTGCGTGCTGCGGGTCGTGGGGGCGTACACGCTGCCGGTCGACACGATGGTGTGGCTCGGGTCCGTGGTCATGGTCGTGTCGATGGCGGTGGCGTTCCTGGTCAGCGGGGCGATCGGGGCCGGTCCCATGGCCCGGATGCTGATCGCCGAGACGAGGACCTGCGCTCCCGCCAGGCCCGAGGTCGCCCTCGCCCGATAAAGCTGAGGGAAATTCATCTTTGGCTGGATCTACCCACGAGTACGCCGGGGCCCTACGCTCGCCGCCATGACAGATGTGCTGCGGCGCGGCAGGGCCTCGCTGGCGTTCAGCTTCTTCGCGCAGGGCGCCGCCTTTGCTCTGCTGGTGACGCGGATCCCGGCGATCCAGGACCGGTACGGGGTCTCCGACGCGCTGCTGCCCGCCTTCCTGGCCGCCGTCCCGATCCTCGCCGGGGTCGGGAGCGTCTCGACCGAGCATCTGGTGAAGCGGATACGGCCCAGCCGGCTGTTGCGGCTCGCCCAGCCCGTGGTGCTCCTGGCGCTGCTCGGCGTGGGAGCCGGGGACTCGACGCTCGAACTGGGTGTCTCGCTCGCCGCCTTCGGGCTGGCCGTCGGCATGCTCGACGCGTCCATGAACATGCTCGGGGTGAGCCTCCAGCGGGCGTACGGGCGCAGCATCATGCTCAGCTTCCATGCCGTCTTCAGCCTCGGCGGGATCGTCGGGGCCTCGCTCGCCTGGGTCGGGGCGCACTGGCATCTCGCGCTGTTCGTGTCCTATCTGCCGGTCGTGGCGGTGCTGGTGCCGCTGTGCCTGGTGGGGAGCCGCTGGTACGTCGACGGAGATGTGGCCGCCGTCGAGGAGAAGGCCGAGGGCGGGGACGGGGTCGTCTTCAAGCTGTTGCTGCCGCTCTGCCTGGTGATGACCTTCGCCTACATCGGGGACTCCACCGTCTCCAACTGGAGTGCGAAGTACCTTCAGGACGTGCTCGGGAGCAGTGAGCAGCTGGCGACCGTGCCGTACAACGTCTACATGGTGACGACCCTGCTGGGGCGGGCCGTCGGGGACTTCGGGGTGCGGCGGTTCGGGGCGGCGGCGGTCGTACGGCTGGGG
>NZ_LJBR01000638.1 GCF_001282115.1 Streptomyces sp. NRRL B-24085
CAACCGCACCGCGCCCGCCGTGCAGTTGGGCAGCGTGGAACCGGCCGGAAGGGTGTCGCCCTGCCCGACCCCGATGCCCGTACCGCTGCCGCCGACGCCGACGCCCCCGGCGCCCGAGCCGCCCGCACCCGCGGAGCCGCCCGTGCCGGCCTCACCGCCGGCCCCCGAGCCGCCTCCCGCGGCCGCACCCGCGCCGGCGGCGGAACCCGAGCCCGAGCCCGAACCCCCGCCGGTGTCGCCGCCGGCGCGGGTGCGGCCGCGGGAGGCGGCTCGGGGGCCGGCGGTGAGACCGGCACGGGCGGCTCCGCGGGTGCGGGCGGCTCGGGCGCCGGGGGCGTCGGCGTCGGCGGCAGCGGTACGGGCATCGGGGTCGGGCAGGGCGACACCCTTCCGGCCGGTTCCACGCTGCCCAACTGCACGGCGGGCGCGGTGCGGTTGAGCGTGCGCAGCCTGCACAACGCCTACGAGCCCGGCGAGACGCCGACGCTGCTGCTGACCGCGACGAACTCCTCCGGCAGCGACTGCAAGGTCGATCTCGGCCCCAAGAACGCGGTGTTGACGATCACTCAGGCCGACGAGGACGACCCGTACTGGTCGTCCGCCGACTGCCCCAGGACCGCGGGCCACCTGGTCTACCGGGCTCCGGCCGGCAGCAGCATCACGTACACCGTGAAGTGGGACCGCAAGCCGAGCGCTCCGCAGTGCGCGACGCCTCCCGCGGGGTCGGCGGGGGCCAGCACCTACCTGGTGGAGGTCAAGGCGCCCGGGTATGCCACGGCTCAGGCCTCGTTCGTGCTGGAGAACGACTAGGACGACCGAGGGGGTGCCGCAGACGGTTCTTCGCCGTCTGCGGCCCGGTGAGGGCTTGGCGCGCTGTTCCCCCCGCCCCTGAAGGCTCTATACGTACCGTTCCAGGATCGAGCTCTCCGCCAGCCTCGACAGGCCCTCCCGGACGCTCCTCGCCCTCGCCTCGCCGACGCCGTCCACCGTCTGGAGGTCGTCGACGCTGGCCGCCAGCAGCTTCTGGAGGCCGCCGAAGTGCTCCACCAGGCGGTCGATGATCGCGCCCGGCAGCCGCGGGACCTTGGCCAGCAGGCGGAAGCCGCGGGGGGAGACGCCCGAGTCGATCGCCTCGGGGGAGCCGGTGTAGCCCAGGGCGCGGGCCACGGTGGGCAGTTCGAGGAGCTCGGCGTGGGTCAGCGCGTCCAGCTCCGACAGCGCCTCGTCGACCGTGCGGGAGCGCTTCGCGGTGGGCTCGGGGACGTAGTCCCGGACCACCAGTTCGCGTTCCGGCTCCACGCCCGCGATCAACTCGTCCAGCTGGAGGGCGAGCAGGCGTCCGTCCGTGCCGAGTTCGACCACGTACTCGGCGATCTCCGTGGCGATACGGCGGACCATCTCCAGGCGCTGGGCCACGGCCGACACGTCCCGGACCGTCACCAGGTCCTCGATCTCCAGCGCGGAGAGCGTGCCCGCGACCTCGTCCAGGCGCAGCTTGTAGCGCTCCAGGGTCGCCAGGGCCTGGTTGGCGCGGGACAGGATCGCCGCGGAGTCCTCCAGGACGCGGCGCTGCCCGTCGACGTACAGGGCGATCAGACGCATCGACTGGGAGACCGAGACCACCGGGAAGCCGACCTGCTTGCTCACCCGGTCCGCGGTGCGGTGCCGGGTGCCCGTCTCCTCCGTCGGGATCGTCGCGTCGGGCACGAACTGCACGCCCGCCCGCAGGATCTTCGACAGGTCGGACGACAGCACGATGCCGCCGTCCAGCTTGCACAGCTCACGCAGGCGCGTGGCCGCGAACTCGACGTCCAGGACGAAACCGCCCGTGCACATCGTCTCCACCGTCTTGTCGAAGCCGAGCACGATGAGTCCGCCGGTGTTGCCGCGCAGCACCCGCTCAAGGCCGTCGCGCAGGGCGGTGCCGGGGGCCACGGCGCTCAGGGAGGCGCGCATCAGGCCATCGGAACCGGCACTCCCACCGGACTTTCCGGGAGCTGCTGCCCGGTCGTTGGCTGCCACTGCTCTCCTCCGGTCGCGGGGTCTTGGGCGCTCCCGTGTCGCACATTCGGTTCGTACGGACGGGCGAGACCAGGGCAAAGTCTACCGGCGGTCCTCCGCGTCCCGCGGGGCCTCTCGCCGACGCGAGCGCGGAAGGACCCTCAGGGCGTCCCCTATGTCCGCGACTTCCAGGACCTTCATACCGGCCGGGACCTTGCCGGGATCGCCCGGAACGAGCGCGTGCGTGAACCCCAGACGGTGGGCCTCGGAGAGCCTGCGCTGGACGCCCGTGACCCGTCTGACCTCGCCCGCGAGCCCCACCTCGCCGATCGCGACGAGGTTCTTGGGCAGCGGGGTGTCGCTCGCCGCCGACGCCAGGGCGAGCGCGACCGCGAGGTCCGCGGCAGGTTCCGAAAGCTTTACCCCGCCGACCGTCGCGGAGTAGATGTCCCGCTTGCCGAGCGCGCTGATCCGGCCGCGCTGCTCCAGGACGGCGAGCATCATCGAGACACGGGAGGTCTCCAGACCCGAGGTGGTGCGCCGGGGCGAGGGGATCTGCGAGTCGACGGTGAGCGCCTGGACCTCGGCCACCAGGGGACGGCGGCCCTCCAGGGTGACGGTGAGACAGGTACCGGGCACCGGTTCGTCACGACGTGTCAGGAAAAGTCCGCTTGGGTCCGCGAGGCCAGTGATGCCCTCGTCGTGCAGCTCGAAGCAGCCGACCTCGTCGGTGGCGCCGTAGCGGTTCTTGACGCCCCGTACGAGCCTGAGGCGCGCGTGCCGGTCGCCCTCGAAGCTCAGCACCACGTCCACCAGGTGCTCCAGCAGGCGCGGGCCGGCGATCGCGCCGTCCTTGGTGACATGGCCCACCAGCAGCGTGGACATGCCGCGCTCCTTGGAGGCCCGGATCAGCGCCCCGGCCACCTCGCGCACCTGGGCCATGCCGCCCGGGGCGCCGTCGATCTCCGGGGAGGCCACCGTCTGCACCGAGTCGAGGATCAGCAGCGACGGCTTCACCGCGTCCAGGTGCCCGAGCACCGCCGACAGGTCGGTCTCGGCGGCGAGATACAGGTGGTCGTCGATCGCGCCGATGCGGTCGGCGCGCAGCCGGACCTGGCTCGCGGACTCCTCGCCGGTCACGTAGAGCGTGCGGTGCTCGTCGCTCGCCGACTTGGCCGCCACGTCCAGCAGCAGCGTGGACTTGCCGACGCCGGGCTCGCCCGCGAGGAGCACCACCGCGCCGGGCACGAGACCGCCGCCGAGCACCCGGTCCAGCTCCGGCACGCCGGTGGAGCGGGCGGTGGCCTGGCGGCCGTCGACCTGGCCGATGGGCACGGCGGAGGTGGTGACGCGGCCGGGTGTCGTCGTACGCACCGCGGGGGCGCCGTACTCCTCGATCGTCCCCCAGGCCTGGCACTCGGGGCAGCGGCCGAGCCACTTGGCCGTCTGCCAGCCGCACTCGGTGCAGCGGTAGGACGGGCGCTCCTTGGCGGACTTCGTACGGGTGGCCATGCACGAACGGTAACCGCCGCCACTGACAACGCCGTCGCCGCCCGCCCGACGGCACGCGGCCCGGCAGCCGGAACCGCCGACTGCCTCGACATGTGAATCGGCCACGTCACGGCGGGAACAAGCCATCGAATCGCGGGTTCCCGTCCCCTATTGAGGGATCGTTTCACCCGTACGGAGTAAAAGTGCTCAAGGCGCAGGAAGGGGCCATGTTTCGCCCCCTACGGTCCACGGATGATGAGCAGCAGTCCGGAGACCTCGACCCGCACCACCGGCGCGCACCGGGCGCAACGGCAGGAGCGCGACCGCGGCGCGGCGCGCACCCTGGCGCAGCGGCCGCCCGCGCGCTGTGAGCCGTACCTCGACGGCCTGTTCACCTACTGCATGTCCGTGCTGTGCGACCACGACGCGGCGACCGCCGCCCTCGCCGACGTCCTCGCGCTCGCCGAGAGGCGCGGCGGCCCGGACGCGGCCGGCGACCGCAGGGCCTGGCTGTACGCCCTGGCCCGCTGGGCCTGTCTGCGCAAGCTCGCCGAAGCCAAGCAGAAACGTCAGGCCACGCACGCGGCGGGGCGCCACGGCGCGTCCCGGCAGTCCGCCGAACCCCCGCCCGCAGAGGACGTGCTGGAGGCGCGGCGCCGCGAACTCGCCCTGCTGGCCTGGCCGGAGGCGGCCGGTACGACCCCCGAGCAGCGCGAGGCGCTCGAACTCGCCGTGCGCCACCACCTCGCCGCCCACGAGGTCGCCGCCGTCCTCGGCATGGACCTCGCCGGCGCCCGTGAACTGCTCGCCTCCGCCGCCTGCGAGGTCGAGCGCACGCGCGCGGCCCTCGCCGTCGTCGAGACCGGTGACTGCCCGAGCGTGGCGCGGTTGACCGGCGACAGCCAGTTCGTGCTCAGCTCCGCCCTGCGCCGCGAACTCGTGCGCCACGTCGACGACTGTCCGCGCTGCCGCCGCAGTGCCGAGCGCGCGATCCCCGGCCGCTGGCCCGGCGCCATGATCACGCCCGCCGAGCTGCCCGTGCTGGAGGCACCCCGCGCGGCCCTGCACAAGGCGTCCGCGCACCCGCCACGCGCGCGTGGCGTCGCCGTGCCCCGCTTCGACCGGCGCGGCTTCCCGATGGACCCCAAGGACCGGGCCGCCCGCCGCGACCGTCTCCGCGCGCGTGCCGTCACCACGACCGTCGTCGCCACCGTGGTCGCCGCTCCCGTGCTGGCCCTGTGGGCCGCCTACCGGGGCGGCCCCGGCGAGGAGGCCGACGGTCACTCCACCAGCGCCAGCGAGGCGCACGGCCCCGACAGCCTGGACGGCGTGGCGGCCAGCGGCGGCTACCAGAACGCCGGCAACGCCAGCGCGAAACCCGGCAACCGCTTCGCCAAGGACGGCCGGCCCGACGTCTCGGTGGAGGTGGTGAGCGTCGCCGGGGCCGGCCGGAAGGGCGCCGGACACCTGGAGGTCGACGCCGGCAACAACGGCGACACCACGCTGGTCACCCTCACCGCGACCGGCGACGCCCCGGTCCGCTGGTCGGCCACCACGGGCGCCCCCTGGCTCTACCTGAGCCAGTCCTCGGGAACCCTGAAACCCGGCGAGTCGTTGACGATCAAGGTGTACGTCGATCATCTGCGCGAGCCGTCCGGCCCCTGGAGCGCGCGCGTGGCGATCGCACCGGCAGGCGCCGTCGTCACCATCGAGGGCTACGGCACGGCGCCCGCCCCGTCCGACCCCGGTGAGCCGACGACACCGCCGTCCAGCCCCGGCCCCACGGCCTCGACC
>NZ_LJBR01000639.1 GCF_001282115.1 Streptomyces sp. NRRL B-24085
CCCCTCGTCCTCCCCGGACACCTCCACCGGCGAGGGCTCCTCGACCGGCGGCGACACCGGCACCTCCACCCAGCTCCTCACGGAGGACGGCACGGCCGACGGCAGCGTCCTGGTGACGTACACGACGGAGGGCGGCTCGGCCTCGGTGTCCACCACGGTGACCAACGCGTGCGCGGGCGTCGTGTACTGGACGGGTGTGCTCGCTTCGGCGTGACGGCGTGAACGGCGCCCGGCGGGGCGGGCGGGCGTCGGGGGACGCCCCGTTCAGGCGGTCGCCTTCTCCTGCGGCTGCTCCGGAGACCGCTGCCCGTCGTCGTCCGGGACGATGCCCAGCTCCGCGTCCCGGACGAACTCCACCTCGCGGCGCAGCAGCCGGAACCACATGAAGACCACGAAGCCGGCGAAGACGAACCACTCACCGGTGTAGCCGAGGTTCTGGAAGGCCTTCAGGTCCAGCCCACTGTCGGCGGGCGCGGTCGCCGGTACGGCCTTCATCCCGGAGTCACCGGTGTTGAGGGTGACCCACGCGTCGTACACGTCGTACGGCACGAGGTTGATCAGCGAGGCCGCGCTGATCGCCGCGGTCTGCCCGGCCGGAAGGCCGCCCCGCGCGCTGACGCCGTTGTCCCCGGGGGTCTCCGACGCCTGGAGCGCACCGGTGACGGTGACCTCGCCCTTGGGCGCGGCCGGGACCTTCGCCGGGTCGGGGGTGCCCGGCAGCCAGCCCCGGACGACGGGCAGGGCCCTGCCGCCGTCGACGCGCAGCAGCGTCAGGACGTAGTAGCCCTCGCGGTCGTCCAGTTTCCGGTCGGGGACCAGGAGCTGCTTGTCGTAGCGGCCGGTGGCGGTGACCTGCTTGCCGGAGGTCGCCTTGTCCACCGGCAGCAGCTCGGCCAGCGGCCGCGCGGCCTCCCGCCCGTCGGTGACGACCGACTGCTCGGCGTCCCGGCTCTCCGCCATCCGGTCCTCGAACCGGCTGAGCTGCCACGACCCCATGAACAGGCAGAACGGGATGGCGAGCAGCACGAAGACGTTGATGCCGAACCAGCGGGGCGTCAGCAGAAACCGGTACACACCCCCACGGTACGGGGCCGCGCCGGGCGGGCGGGGAGCGGGGTTGGGACTGCTGGGTTTTGACGGCTTGGATGCTGTTGTTCCGTGAGGTGGATCCACGTTCGCCCATCGAATGTGTGACCTCTCCGCGTTGAGCTCGTTGGTATGTCGAGCGGGTTTACGAGGGGCCGTTAGGGGG
>NZ_LJBR01000064.1 GCF_001282115.1 Streptomyces sp. NRRL B-24085
CTTTGCCCCGCCGCGTCCGCCCGCCCGGGGGGGGCGGGGCCGGACGTCACGGGGCGGTGCGGACGACCAGGGCGGAGTTGAAGCCGCCCAGGCCGCGGGAGACGACGAGTGCGGTGGACAGCGGCCGCTCGCGGGGCTCGTCCCGCACGAGGTCGAGCAGGTCCTCGTGGGCCGGGGCGTCCACGTGGACCGTGGGCGGGACGACGCCGTCGCGCAGGGAGAGCAGGGCGGCGGCGACGTCCAGCGGGGCACCGCCCGCCAGCAGCCGGCCCGTCATGGTCTTGGGCGCGGTCACCGGGACGGCCCGGGGGCCGAACACCCCGGCGATCACCTCGGCCTCCACACGGTCGAGTTCGGGGACTCCGGACGCGTCGGCGAAGACCACGTCGACGTCCGAGGGAGCGGTCCGGGCGTCCGCCAGAGCCAGTTCGACGGCCCGGCGCAGTCCCGGTGGCCGCCCGGACCCGGGGCGCGGGTCGAACGTCGAGGCGTACCCGGCCAGTTCGCCGTACCGGTGGTGCGCCCCGCGCTCCTGCGCCTGCTCCCGGCCCTCCATGACGAAGAGGGCGCCGCCCTCCCCGACGACCGCCCCCTCCGCACGGCGGTCGAAGGGCAGGAAGGCGCGGCGTGGGTCGGAGGACTCGCTGGCCCGGCCGGAGCGGATGATGCACAGCCAGCTCCACGGGGACAGGGACCCGTCGACCCCGCCGGTGACCATGAGGGGGGTTCCGGAGCGGATGTGCCGGCGGGCCTTGGCCATGGCGTCGAGGCCGCCGGCCTGCTCGGCGACCACCGCGCTCCCGGGGCCGCGCAGCCCGTGCCGGATGGAGATCTGCCCGGTGTTGACCGGGTAGAACCAGGCGAACGACTGGTACGCGCTGACGTACCTGCCGCCCTTGGACCACAGGGCTTCCAGCTCCTTCTGCCCGAACTCGAAGCCTCCCGCGGAGGCCGCGGTGACGACACCGCACGCGAAGTCGGGCATCGCGGCGGGGTCGGCACCCGCGTCGGAGAGGGCCTCCTCGGCGGCGATGAGCGCGAGGCGGGTCATCCGGTCCGTCTGCGGCAGCAGTCTGCCGGGCAGCTTGTCGGCGGTGGAGTACTCCGGTATCTCGCCGGCGACCGTGGCCGAGTAGCCGGACGGGTCGAAGCGGGTGATCCGGCGGATGCCGCTCTCACCGCGCAGCACGGCCGCCCACCAGTCTCCGGTACTGAGCCCGGTAGGAGCGACGACCCCGATGCCGGTGATGACGGGGCGTGGAGCCGAGACGCTCACCCCTGCCTCCGCTGCGGCTTGTTGAGGACCAGCGCGCTCTGGAACCCGCCGAAGCCGCTGGCGACGCTGAGGACCGTGCCGACCTCCTGCTCCCGCGCCACCAGCGGTACGTAGTCCAGGTCGCAGTCGGGGTCCGGCTCGTGCAGGTTGGCCGTCGGGGGGACGACCGAGTGCTCGACGGCCAGGGCGCAGGCCGCGGTCTCCAGGGCGCCGATGGCCCCGAGCGAGTGCCCGATCATCGACTTGATGGAGCTGACGGGGGTGTCGTACGCGTGCGCGCCCAGGCTCCGTTTGAGGGCGTTGGTCTCGTGCCGGTCGTTCTGCTTGGTGGCCGAGCCGTGCGCGTTGACGTAGTCGATGTCGGACGGGGCCAGCCGGGCCATGTCCAGCGCGCTGGTGATCGCGTCGGCCATCTCCAGCCCCTCGTCGCTCAGCCCGGTCATGGAGTAGGCGTTGCAGCGGGAGGCGTGGCCGGAGATCTCGGCGTAGACGTGGGCGTCGCGGCGGCGGGCGTGCTCCAGTTCCTCCAGGACGAAGACGGCGCAGCCCTCGCCGAGCACGAAGCCGTTGCGGGTGCGGTCGAAGGGCCGGGACGCCGTCTCCGGGCTGTCGTTGCGCGCGGTCGTCGCCTTGATGGCGTCGAAGCAGGCGACGGTGATGGGGGAGATCGCCGCGTCCGAGGCGCCCGTCGTGATGACGTCGGCGTGGCCCTCCCGGATCAGGTCGGCGGCGTGCCCGAGGACGTCGATGCCGGAGGTGCAGCCGGTCGACACCACGCCCACAGGCCCCTCCGCCTCGGCGATCCAGGCGAGTTCGGCGGCCATGGAGGAGGGCACGAAGTAGTCGTAGAGGTACGGCGAACCGTGGAACTCGTCGACGAGCCAGGACTTCCCCTCGTCGCTGACGAGCGCGTACTCGCTGTCCAGGCTCATGGTGCTGCCGCAGGCGGTGCCCATCATGACCCCGGTGCGGTACGGGTCGGACTGGCCGAGGACCCCGCTGTCCTCCAGAGCCTCCTTTCCGGCCACGACGGCGAACTGGGTGGTCCGGTCCCACTGCCGGATCTGCCGACGGGTGAGACCGGCCGCTATCGGGTCGAAGTCGCACTCCGCCGCGATGCGTGAGCGAAAGGGCGAGGCATCGAACAACGTGATGGTGCGGGTTGCCGTACGCCCCGAGGTCAGGAGTTCCCAGTACTGTTTCCTGCCGATTCCGCCAGGGGACACCACGCCTATTCCGGTGATGACGACGCGGCGCCCCTCGGGTGTTCCTTCCACCGTCTCTCCCTCCGCTGGGGCTTCCCGGCACTTGTGTTTTCCGTGCCTTCCGTACCGGGCCGGAGTCGAGAATGCTGCGGGCCGATCCAGGGTGCCTCGAAGGGCGATCGACGGGGGCGTACGCCGGTGCCGGCGCGCACTCCGGCAGCCCGAACGATCGGCCCTCGAACGGTTTTTGAGGGCCCCTTGCTGCACTGGGGAGAGCCAGCCGTCGTCATGGACCGGCCTGGTCCGGCGAAACGAACGAAGGGGTACGCAGATATGCGGCGCGACGAAGGAACGTACGATGTGGCCGTGGTGGGTACCGGCCTCTCCGGAACGATGCTCGGTGCCATTCTCGCAAAGCACGGATTCCGTACGCTCCTGCTGGACGGGGCCCAGCACCCCCGTTTTGCCGTAGGGGAATCCACGATCGGGCAGACGCTGTTCATTCTGCGTCTTCTCGCGCACCGCTACGACGTGCCCGAGATCGGTCACCTCGGCAGTTTCGAGAGCGTGAAGAAACACGTCGGTTCCTCGCACGGCCAGAAGAGCAATTTCGGCTTCATGATCCACCGGGACGGTGAGGAGCCCGACCCGCGTGAGACCAACATGTTCCGGCTGCTCGAGGTCACCGGGAACGCGGCGCACTTCTTCCGCCAGGACAGCGACGCGTACATGTTCCACGTGGCCCTGAAGTACGGCTGCGAGGCCCGGCAGAACTACCGGGTCGCCAAGGTCGACTTCGCCGACGACGGCGTCACGGTGATCGGTGCGGACGGCTCGTCGTACCAGGCCCGCTACCTCGTCGATGCCAGTGGTTTCCGCTCGCCGCTCGCCGACCAGCTGGGGCTGCGGGAGGAGCCCAGCCGGCTGAAGCACCACGCCCGGTCGATCTTCACGCACATGATCGGCGTCGAGCCGGCCGACGACCATCTGCGGCACGGGCCCGCCGACCGGCCGCCGGTGCCCTGGCACAGCGGCACCCTGCACCACATGTTCGACCGCGGCTGGATCTGGATCATCCCGTTCGACAACCACCCGGACGCCACCAACCCGCTGTGCAGCGTCGGACTCCAGGTGGACGAGCGGCGCTACCCGGAGCAGCCGGGCCTGTCCCCGGAGGACGAGTTCTGGCAGCACGTACGCCGGTTCCCCGCCGTCGAGCGGCAACTGGCCGGGGCCCGCAGCGCCCGCGAGTGGGTGCGCACGCCCCGGATGCAGTACTCGTCCACCCGGACCGTCGGCAACCGGTGGTGCCTGATGTCCCACGCGGCGGGCTTCATCGACCCGTTGTTCTCGCGGGGTCTGTCCAACACCTGCGAGCTCATCAACACCCTCGCGTGGCGGCTGATGGAGGCCCTGCGCGACGACGACTTCTCGGCGGAGCGGTTCGAACCGGTGGAGCGGCTGGAGCAGGGGCTGCTCGACTACAACGACAAGCTGGTGAACGCCTCGTACATCAGCTTCCAGAACTACGACCTGTGGAACGCCGTCTTCCGTATCTGGGTGACGGGCAGCGCGGTGGGCAGCAAGAGGTTCCTCAACGCCCTCAAGGCGGCCAAGGCGGCCGGCAACGACCAACCGCTGCGCGCCCTGGACGACAGCAAGTACCCGGGGCTGTGGTGCCCGACGGACTTCAACGCGGAGATGTTCGAGGAACTCGTCGCCCAGTGCGACGCCGTGGACGAGGGCCGGCTGTCGGCGCAGGAGGCCGCCGACACCATGCTGGCGCGCGTCCGGGAGTCCGACTGGATGTTCCCGGCGCTGGGGCTGAACCGGCCGGAGCAGCGGTTCATCAGTCCGACGGCCGAGAACATGCAGGTGGTCGCCGAGTGGGCGCAGGACCATCCGCGTGCGGAGATACGCGATCTGCTGGCGGTCTCGCCGCAGCAGGTGCAGGCCACGCTCTGAGGAACCCGCGGATGCGGTGTGCCGCTGCCGGATCGTCCGGCAGCGGCACACCGCATCCGCGTCGGGGGAGTCATCCCTCGGTCGCGAGGGTGAGACCCGAGCCCAGGGCGTCGTGGCCCGGCCAGCCGGCGTACTCGCGGCGCCAGTACATGAGGGGTCCGCGGGTCTGCAGGGCGTCCCCGCCGACGATCGTGCCGATGACCACGGTGTGGTCGCCCGCCGTGATGGCCGAGTCCAGCCGGCACTCGGCGTAGGCGACGGTGTGGTCCGGCAGCCAGGGCAGGCCCAGCGCGTCGGCGGGCTGCCAGGCGACGGAGGCGAAACGGTCCTCGGCCCGGGACGCGAAGTGGGAGGAGACCCACTCGCGGTTGGCGCGCAGGACGTTGACGGCGAACGCTCCGGTGCCCAGCATCTCCCGCAGGACCCGGCTGCGGGAGTTCACGCAGACCAGCAGCAGCGGCGGATCCTGGGACACGCTGCACGCGGCGCTGCACGTGAAGCCGCAGGGCTCGCCGCGGGAGTCGAGCGTGGTCACGACGGTCACGCCGGTCGGCAGCGCGCCCATGATGGCGCGGAACGTCTCCGGCTCGACCGGCGGTGCCGAGGACGCGGGTGGTGTCGGCAGCGACATGGACGTCTCCTTCACGGCTAGTGCACGGGGGCGGAGGCGCGACCGACGACGCCGCGCGGGGGCGCGGGCAGCCGCCGGTGGGAGCTGCGCGCCCGGGAGTCGGCGGCGAGGATCTCCTGGTGCAGGTGCCACAGCTCGGACGACGGTTCCAGGCCGAGCTCGCGGCGCAGCAGCTCGCGCACGTTCTGGTAGGCGTGCAGCGCCTCGCTGCGGCGTCCCGCCTTGTTCAGCGCCACGATGAGCTGGCCGTGGAACCACTCGTTGAGCGGATGCACCGTCACCAGGGAGCGGAGATCGGCGATCATTTCGCGGTAGTTCCCCAGCTTCATTTCCGCCGAGACCCGCAATTCAAGAGCGGCGATATGGCGTTCCTCCAGGTTCACCACATATCCTCGCAGTACATTTCCGCAGTCCACGCCGGCCAGCGGAGTACCCGTCCAGAGCGCCAGTGCCTCTTTTGCGTACTGGGCTGTCGTACGGAAATCCTGGGCCGTCGCCGACACCTTGGCGCGCGCGATCAGCGCGTCGAATTGCGTGATGTCGACCTCGTGGTCCTCGACCCGCAGGACATAACCGGGCGCCGCCGTCCTGACGATCTCCTCGGCCTTCTCAGGCCCTACCGCCCGCGTCAGTGACCTGCGGAGATGGTAGATGTACGTCTGGGTCGTGGTGATGGCGGTCTGCGGCGACTTGTCGCCCCACAACTCCTCGATCAGCGTGTCGAGACTGACGACCTGGTTCGCCCTGAGCAGGAGCAGAGCTAATACTTTCTTGACTTTCGGGGCGTGGGGCGTGCATAGCTGACGATCGTGCAGCACTTCCAGTGGGCCGAGTAGCCTGAATTCCATTTACCTGTCCCTTCCGAAGCAATAAGACGGGTTCTGGATTATCTCTGGCCTGAACTTTATGTGCCGCAGAGGTTGTGGGCAACGGGGCCTTCTGAAGGTTGCCTCACATGAACCGGTAGGACCGGTGCCGATGTAACTTTCGATGTAGTCGGACCCGGCGGGGCGCGCCCTTTGCGGTGGTTGTCCGACTTGCTCTGTGGCGGGAACCTTCCTCCGCCGCCCCTTGAACGACTCTCCGATCGCCGGTGCCACGGTGTTCGCTCCGTACGCGACCCTTCCTGTGCAGAGGAGCGCCATGCCGATCGCCTCGCCGGTGGCCCCGATCCCGGCCCACTCGTTGCTCGTCTTCCTCCTCCAGGCCGGACTGCTGCTGCTCCTGGCGCTGCTGTTCGGCAAGCTGGCGACACGCTTCGGACTGCCCGCCGTGGTAGGGGAGTTGTGCGTGGGCGTCGTGCTCGGGCCCTCGGTGCTCACCCATGTCGCCGGGGACCTCTCGCGGTGGCTGCTGCCCCAGCAGCCGGAGCAGTTCCACCTGCTGGACGCGGTGGGGCAGATCGGGGTGCTGCTCCTGGTCGGCGTCACCGGCATGGAGCTCGATCTCGGCCTGGTGCGCCGCAGGGGGCGCACCGCGCTGGGCGTCAGCCTCGTCGGGCTGGTCGTCCCGCTCGGCCTGGGAGTGCTGGCCGGCTGGTACGTGCCGGAGTCGTTCCTCGGTGCGGCGGTGCGGGAGCGGCACGTGTTCGCGCTCTTCCTCGGCGTGGCCATGTGCGTCAGCGCGATACCGGTCATCACCAAGACGCTGTCCGACATGAACCTGCTGCACCGCAACGTCGGCCAGCTGACCCTGGCCGCGGGCATGATCGACGACGTCGTCGGCTGGATCCTGCTGTCGGTCGTCTCCGCCATGGCCACCACCGGCGTGCACGCGTCGACCGTCGCGACGTCGCTGATGTGGCTCGCGGTGGTCGTCCTCGTGGCGGCGACGGTGGGGCACCGCTTGCTGCGCGCGGCGCTGCGGGTGTCCGGCCGCGGCCCCGGGTCCGGTGGGCCGGTGGCGCTCGCGGTGGCCGCGATCGTGCTGTGCAGTGCCGCGACCCAGTCGATGGGCCTGGAAGCGGTGTTCGGCGCGTTCGTGGCCGGCATCATGCTGCGCCGGTCCGGCGGGATCGAGCTGTCCGCGCTGGCACCGATGCGGACCTTCGTGATGAGTGTGCTCGCACCGCTGTTCTTCGCCACCGCGGGACTGCGGGTGGATCTGACCGCGCTGCGCCGTCCCGAGGTGCTCGGCACGGCCCTGGTCGTCCTGCTGCTGGCCGTGCTCGGCAAGTTCGCCGGCGCGTTCGTGGGGGCGAGGTTCAGCAGGCTCAGCCGCTGGGAGGCGCTCGCGGTCGGCGCCGGCATGAACGCGCGAGGCGTCATCGAGATCGTGGTGGCCTCGGTGGGGCTGCGGCTGGGTGTCCTGACGTCCGAGTCGTACACGATCGTGGTGCTGGTGGCGGTGATCACGTCGCTGATGGCGCCGCCGATCCTCGGGTTCGCCACCCGGCGCATCGAGTGCACGGCGGAGGAGGCCCTGCGCGCCCGGGTCGCCGCCCAGGCCCGCGGGGAGCGGCTGGACGTGGTCTGAGCGTCCCCGGAGGCCACGCGGACGGCGCATCGGGGCGGGGAGCCCGCCGATGCGCCGTCCGTGTGTGTGCTTCCCGGGTCGGGGGTCAGCCGCTCAGCAGGGTGGAGACGGTGGTGCGGATGTGCTCGCGCAGCACGTCGGTGCTCAGGTCCTCGTAGAAGGACGTGTACATCACGAGCGGGCCCATCATGGCGCCGAACGCGCAGCCCAGCCGGATGCGGTCCGAGGGCGGCAGGGAGGCGTCGGCGAAGAGCGCGGCGAGCGGCTCGCCCTGGGCCTCGATCTGGGGCCCGAGGACCGGATCGTCGGCGAACAGCTTCTGGAACGCGTCGTCGTTGCGGTCCCACACCATGAACAGCCGGCGATGGGTCAGGGCGATCTCGATGATCTGGTCGAAGGCGCGCTGCCACGCCTCGGCGTCCTTGCCCGCCACGGTGAGCCGGTCGGCGATGCCGCCGTTCACCTCCATGATCTGCTCCACGATCGCCCGGGCGATGTCCTCCTTGGTGCGGAAGTGGTAGTAGATCGCCGCCTTGCTCACGCTGAGCCGCTCGGCGATCTCCCGCAGGGAGGTGCCTCCGTACCCCTGGGTCGTGAAGAGCTCCGTGGCCACCGCGAGCAGCCGGTCGCGGGTGTTGCCCGAACCGGAGGATCCGGCGTCCTTCTTGCTGGCCTGGTCCTTTGCTGATGGCGCGACCATGACGTCCGACCTCTCCTTGACGATTGGCAAGTGGCTCCCTTACCGTTTGGCAAGTGGCCACTGGCCGGTGTGCCTAATTCGGGCTTGCCGACGGGATCAATTATGGGATGCACAGTAGCAATCCGGGATCCACGCGCGGTCTCAAGGCCCCGCACAGCGGTCGCAGTGCCCTGACCCCGACTCGATGAGGAGAAATCCGTGTCTGTCTCTCCTGGAGGCGACATCGCCGTCAGCGTCCGAGGACTCGTCAAGCGCTTCGGCGACCACGAGGCCCTCAAGGGCGTCGACCTCGAAGTGCCCGCGGGCTCGGTCGTCGGAGTGCTGGGGCCCAACGGCGCGGGCAAGACGACGACCGTGCGGGTGCTCGCGACCCTGCTCAAGCCGGACGGCGGACAGGTGCTCGTGGGCGGTCACGACGTGAGCAAGGACCCCGCGGCCGTCCGCCGGGCCATCGGGCTGACCGGGCAGTACGCGGCCCTCGACGAGTTCCAGGGCGGGCGGGACAACCTGGTCATGATCGGGCGCCTGGCCGGCCTGCGGCGACGCGCGGCCCGTGAACGGGCCGACGAGCTGCTGGCGGAGTTCGATCTCGTCGAGGCGGCGGGCCGCCCCGTCAAGGGCTACTCCGGCGGCATGCGGCGCCGGCTCGACCTGGCCGCCAGCCTGGTGGCCCGCCCGCGCATCCTGTTCCTCGACGAACCCACCACCGGTCTGGACCCGCGCAGCCGCAACGTGATGTGGGACGTCATCCGCGACCTGGTGGCCGACGGCACGACGCTGTTCCTGACCACGCAGTACCTGGAGGAGGCCGATCAGCTGGCCGACCAGATCGTGGTCATCGACCGCGGGCAGACCATTGCCAAGGGGACGCCCCGCGAGCTCAAGTCCATTCTGGGCGGGGCCCAGTTGGAGGTCGTCGTCTCGGCCGGCGGCGATCTCGCCACGGCAGCCCTGGTGCTGGGCGGCTTCGGCACCGGCCCGGCCACCATCGACCCCGAGACCCGCCACGTGCAGGTGCCCGTGACCGCGCGTCCCCGGCTGGCCACCGACGTCGTCCGGTCCCTGCTCAGGTCCGGGATCGAACTGGACGACTGCTCCGTGCGGCGCCCGTCGCTGGACGACGTCTTCCTGGCGCTCACGGGTCACTCGGCCCTCGCCCGGGACGAGTCGGCCAGCGAGGACGGCGTCGTGGCCGCGGCCGGCTGACCGCCCCCGTATTCCTGTATTGGAGAACCCCAGATGACGACCCTCACGGCTGTCCCCGGCCGCCTCGACGCGGGCCCCGGCACGATCGGCAAGGTGCGCCAGGTGATCGGCGACACCCTGGTGCTTGCCCGCCGCAACCTCGCCCGGACGCTCAGCGAACCCGAGTCCCTGATCGACGTGACACTGACCCCGGTGGTGTTCACCCTGCTCTTCGCCTACGTCGTGGGCGGTGCCATCGCGCTGCCCCACGGGGTGAGCTACCACGACTACCTGATCCCGGGCATGTTCGCGATGACCATGGCCTCGGCGTCGACCGGCACCGCGACCGCGGTCAACCACGACATGTCCAACGGGATCATCGACCGGTTCCGCTCCCTGCCGATGTCCCGGGCCGGTGTGCTGGCGGGGCAGAGCCTCGCGGACCTGCTGACCACGATCATCGCCGTGATCGTCCTGGCCGCGACCGGTCTCGCCATCGGCTGGCGCATCCACACCGACGTCGGGCACGCCGTGGAGGGTTTCGCGCTGATTCTGCTCTTCGCCTACGCCCTCAACTGGGGGATGGCCTGCCTCGGCATGGTCTTCCGCAGCGCGGAGGGCGTCCAGCAGTTCGGGGTGCTGATGATGCTCGGGCTGACCTTCGTGTCGAGCGCCTTCGTCCCCACCTCGGGCATGCCGGCGTGGCTGCGCGAGGTGGCGAACTGGAATCCGCTGAGCTCGCTCTCGGCCGCCATCAGGGATCTCTTCGGCAATCCGAATCCCGCGAGCAGCGTGCACGCCTGGCCGCTCCAGCACCCGGTGCTCGCGACCACCGTCTACTCGGTCGGAATGATCGTCGTCTTCGCTCCGCTGGCCGTTCGCCTCTACCGTACCCGCACCGGCAAGTAGCAAATTCTGTACGTTTCAGGCCCCCACATTGCTGTGGGGGTCTGCGACGCATTCTCGGACAGTGTGCATGGCAAGTGCGGAGCGTTGAATTCCGCACCATCAATGACCGTTCCAATCTTTTACTATTACTGAATCTTTACCTGATTGCTGCCCTGGTTGAGATACAGTGCAGCGAAGGAATGCACTGGAAGTCTTCTCGCGTTGATGCTCTGTTCCATTGGCCCAGCGTGCTGTCGTGGTTCACATCGCACTAAACGGGGGGTTCGACGGATGGTGTCGAGACAGATCAAGATCCTTCTTGTTGATCACCAGACGCTTCTCAGGGAGTCCCTGGGATCGATGCTGGGCGCGGAGCGGGATCTGGCCGTCGTCGGCTGCGCGGTCGGAGGCGCGGAGGCGGTCGATCTGGCGGTCACGGTCCAGCCTGATGTCGTCATCGTCGACGCCGACCGGCCGGAGGGTGTCATGGAGACCTTCATGCAGCTCCGGGTGGCCGTCCGCGACTCCCGGTTTCTGGTGCTGAGTTCGCACGACCAGCCGGCCCTGCTCCAGGAACTGCTCGCGCTGGGCATCAGCGGCTATCTGACGAAAAGCGTGACGGTCCTCGAGCTGGTCACAGCCATCCGGACCGTGGCGGCACGTGACGGCCGGGTGGTGCTCTCGGTGGCCCGCGCCAGTATCGAGCGCATTAGCCGCCCGGATGATGAAAGCGCCCTCTCCCGCCGGGAGAAGGAAATCCTGACGCGAATAGCGGACGGATTGAGCAACGGGCAGATAGCCCGGCGGCTTTCCATTTCGGAGGGGACTGTGAAACGGCATGTGCACAGTATTTTCGTGAAACTCGGAGCTGTTTCCCGAATTGATGCCGTCAATAAGTACTCCGCTTTGCGTGCGGGCTGGGTGGCCGCGTACGAGTCGGTTTCCTGATCCGATGTCCGGCATGCCGAAAGGGACGGTCCGCGGGGACCGTCCCTTTCGGCATGCGACGCCCGGTTCAGGTCCTGGCGTGCTCGGGTGCCTCGTCGTCCCGCTGGTGCGTCACGACCGGTCGTTCCGGTGCCGCGAGGTCACCGCCCTCCAGGTCGGGCAGCCTGTTCAGCAGGGCCGGGACGTGCCAGTTGCGCTCGCCGAGCAGGAGCATCGCCGCCGGCAGCAGCATGCCCCGGATCACGGTGGCGTCGATGAGGACGGCGATGGCGAGCCCGAGACCCATCTGCTTCATCCCCTGGAGCGACAGGGTGCCGAAGATCGCGAAGACGCCGACCATGATGACCGCGGCGCTGGTGACGACGCCGGCCGTGGTCGCGATCCCGTGCGCGATGGCGTCCCGCGTGCTCATGCCGCGCAGCCGTGCCTCACGGATCCGCGACACCACGAACACGTGGTAGTCCATGCTCAGCCCGAACAGGATGACGAAGAGGAACAGGGGCAGCCAGGACTCGATGGCCCCCACGCCGTGCGCACCGATGAGCGAGGCGCCCCAGCCCTTCTGGAAGACCGCGGTGAGGATGCCGTAGGCGGCGCCCACGGACAGCAGGTTGAGCACGGTGGAGGTGAGGGCGATCAGCGGCGACCGGAAGGACAGCAGCATCAGCAGGAACGCGAAGGCGATGACGAACGCGAACACCGGGGCCACGCTGGAGCCCAGCTTGTCGGCGAAGTCCTTGGAGGCGGCGACGGATCCGCCGATCGGTGCCTTTACGCCCTCGACCCTGCCGAGCGTCTGCGGCCGCACCTGCTCGCGCAGGACCTCGAGGCTCTTCTCGCTCCTGGCCCGCGAGTCGCCGCCGGTCAGCGGCACCTCGATGACCGCGAGGTTCTGCTTCTCGTGCACGCTCACCTGGACCGGGCCGCCGGAGGCGCCGGAGCTGACGGCACGTTCCCGGAACGCGGCGATGGCGGCGGTCACCCGGGCCCCGGTGATGTCCTCGGCGGTCACCACGACCTCGGCGGGCTCGGGACCGCCCGGGAAGGTCGTGCTGATGTCCTCGTAGGCGCGGACCATGGCCACGTCGCCGAGTTCCTGCTTGAGGGTGAGATCCGCCGGATGCAGGGCCGTGGCCGGGACGGCGAGGGCGATCAGCGCGCCGGCGCCGACCAGCAGGGACAGCTTGGGGCGGCGCAGCACGGTGCCGAGGACGGCGCGCCAGACGCGGCTCTCGGCGTCCGGGGCCTGCCGGGCCGGCCTGCGCCAGGGCAGCCGTCCCTTCTCCACCCGCTCGCCGAGCAGGGACAGCACGGCCGGCAGGACGGTCACCGAGCCGATCATGGCCACGGCGACCACCAGCAGGGTCGCCAGACCCATGCCCTCGAACTCGGTCATGCCGGTGAGGAACATGCCGGCCATCGCGACGATCACCGTGCTGCCGGAGACGAGGACGGCCCGGCCCGAGGTGGCGGACGCGATGTTCAGCGCCGTCCGGGCGTCCCTGCCGCGGGCCCGTTCCTCGCGTTCGCGGCGCAGGTAGAAGAGGCAGTAGTCGACGCCGACGGCCATGCCGACCAGGAGCATCACGATGCCGGAGCTGTCGCTCATGGGCACCGCGTGACTGGCCAGCGCCACCAGGCCGGTGGTGGCCACGACGGCGGTCAGCGAGAGGATCACCGGCAGTACGGCCGCGACGAGGGCGCCGAAGGCGATGAAGAGGATGCCGATGGCGAGCGGCACCACCGAGTACTCGGCCTGGGCGAAGTCGTCGCTGAACGCGTCCCCGATGGTCTTGTCCGCGCTCGCGGCGCCGAACTCCTCGACCTTCATGTCCTTGTGACGGTCCGCCACCTGCTCGACGGCGGTGAGGACCGGGCCCACCCGGTCACCCGCGGTGGCCGGGTCCCCCGTGACGGCGAACTGCACCAGGGCGGCGTGGCCGTCCCCGGAGACGGCCTCGGTGTCGTAGGGCGAGCGGATGTCGGTGACCTGTCCGGTGGCGCGGACCGAGGTGATCACGTCGTCGACCGTGTCACGGGCGGCCCGGTCCGTCACCGCGCCCGACGACCGGACGAGCACGGACTCCAGCGCGGGGTCCTGGACGCCCTTGTCGTGCAGGGTCCTGATGACCTGTCCGGCCTCGCCGGGCACGGTGTCGTGGTCCGCCGCGTCGATCTGGCCCACGACGCCTCCGAGGACCACGGAGACGACCGCGAAGAGCAGCCAGGCGGCCACGGCCGCCCAGCGGTGCTCGGCGCTCCAGCTGCCCATGCGGCCGGCGAGACCGCGCGGCCTGAAGACCGGCTCCGTAGTGCTGGGGCCGGGTGGTCGGGTCCGGCTCTTTCCGTGTGCTCGCGCCACGGGTCAGCCCCCTTCGAGTGGTTCGGGAAGGTCAGGAAAACGGAAGGTGTGCGGGCCGGCCGGGCCGTGACTGTCTCATCGACAAGTCCTTGCTTGCCAAACGGTAAGGCAGTAACTGTACGATCGTCAAGTGGAGAGTCGGGTCAGGGCAGTTCGGAGAAAGGCCAGGTCCCCGCCCGGCCGAGGCGGCAGCAGCGGCACCACCCGGCTGCGCCGCGAACGCACCTGGGGATGGCGGCGGGCCAGCATCGACAACCCCTGTCCCGGTCCCGTCTCCACGAGGGTGAAGTCGCCGTACCGCAGCAGGTTGTCCAGCGCGGGCCAGAACAGCACCGGCTCGGCGAGCTGCTGGGCCCAGAAGCCGGCGTCCGCCGCCTCGTGCGGGCGCACCGGCCGCCCCGTCCGGGTCGACCACACGCGGATCTGCGGCGAGTTGAGCGACACCCCGCTGAACGCCGCCTGGAACACGTCGGCGGCGCCCGCCACCGCCGGGCAGTGGAACGCCTGCCGCGCGGGCACCCGGCGCGCCGCCAACCGGGCCGCGCGCAGGGTCTCCTCGACCTCGGTGAGGTGGGGCTCCAGCCCGCTCAACACCGTCTGCGCGGGCGCGTTGACCGCACCGACGGCCACCGCGCCCGGGATGCCGCCCGGGCCGCCCGGCAGCAGATGCGCGAGCTCCTCGGGACGCGCCGCCACGGCCAGCATGCCCCCGGGCCCGACGCCGGCCATCGCGGCGGACCTGGCCGACATCAGCCAGGCCGCGTCGGCCAGGTCGAACACCCCGGCCAGCGCGGCCGCCGCCAGCTCTCCGACGCTGTGCCCGAGCAACACCGCGGGCCGGACGCCGTGGGCGAGCAGGGTGCGCCCGAGGGCGTAGCCGACGGCGAACAGCAACGGCTGGGCGCGGCAGGCGTCGTCGAGCGGAACGCGCGGGCACGCGCTCAGCCAGTCCTCACGCAGCTCAGCGCCTTCCCGCCCGAGCAGGGTGAAGAACTCGTCCATCACGGCCGTGAACACCGGCTCGGGTCCGTAGAGTTCGGTGGCCATGTCCGGCTGCTGGGCTCCCTGACCCGGTAACAGCAGGGCGACGGGGCCCGTGGGGGAGGCGAGGGCGGCCAGGGCGGAGGTGTCGGTGGCGGGGACGGACGGCATGGTGGTCCTCCGGTCGAAGAAGTCGTACGGGGACGAGCGCCGCACCGAAGCGCGCGGTCGTCCCCGGGCATGCCTCACGGCCGGCACGGAGGTCCGCGCCGGCGGTGAGGAGCCAGATGTGGGAAGAGGGGAGGGGAGCGCGGGCGCGGCCCTCGGTCAGACCACGGTGCTCTCGAAGAGGTGCAGGTACGAGTTGACCGGGCGGATGTCCCCGACCCGCAGCCCGGCCTGCTCCATCAGGGCCGCGAGCCCCTGTCGGGTGTGCTTCTTGCCGCCCACGTTCAGCAGGAGCAGCAGGTCCATCGCGGTGGTGAACCTCAGCTCGGGACTGCCGTCCACCAGGTTCTCGATCACGAGGACCCGGGCTCCCGGGCGGGCCGCGGCCACCGCGTTGCGCAGCGCCGTGACCGTGCTCCGGTCGTCCCACTCCAGGATGTTCTTGAAGATGTAGACATCCGCCTGGACCGGGATCTCCCGCAGGCAGTCGCCGGGCAGCAGCGTGGCCCGCGACGCCAGCGAACCGCCCTCGCCCAGGCGCGGGTCGGGGTTGGCGACCACGCCCGGCAGGTCGAGCAGGGTGCCGTGCAGTGCGGGGTTCTCCTCCAGCAGGGTCGCCAGCACCAGCCCCTGCCCGCCCGCGATGTCGGCCACGGTCCGCACACCGGACAGGTCGAGCTGCTCGGCGACGGCACGGGCGGAGAGCTGACTGGACTGCGTCATCGCCTTGTCGAACACCTCGGCCGAGTGCGGCGCCCGGGCGTGCAGATACGTGAAGAAGTCCTCCCCGTGCAGGGAGGGGAACACGCCCTTGCCGGTGCGGACGGCCTCGTCCAGATGGGCCCACAGTTCCCAGGTCCACGGCTCGGTGGCCCACAGGACGTTGTACTTGATGCTGTGCCGGGCGTCCTCGCGCAGCAGCCTGGACTCGGCCGTGTGCACATAGGCGCCCTCACCGGTCTCGGCGAAGACGCCGTACGTCGTCAGCGAACGCAGCAGGCGGACCAGCGCCTCCTCGTCCGCGCCCACGGCCTGGGCCAGATCGGCGGCGGTGGCCGGCTCGTCGCCGAGTGCCTCCGGCAGCCCGAGCAGGGCCGCGGCCCGGACCGAGGCGGCGCAGGCGGCGCTGTGCGCCAGCTCCCGCAGCCTCATGACCGGTCCCGGTACGGCGGTTGTCGCGTCGGTCATCACGAATTCCCTTCCCTCCAAGGATGCGCACGGGAACGCGGGCCGGCCGGCGACGGGGGGCGCCGGCCGGCCCGCAGACGCGGCTCATGCGCCCGCGTCGGCCTGCCGCTCGGTCACCAGCCGGTACGGGCCGGCCTCCGCCCGGGCGAGCTTCATGATCTCCATCACCGGGCCGCGGAAGCCGTCGCCGGAGACCGCCTGCTGGTGGGCCGCGCCGTCCGTCCACTCCGCGGTCTCCACGTACACCTGCGGGTCCTGCACCGACCGGTACAGCCGGTACGCGCGGAAGCCGGGCTGCTCCGCCATGTAGTCGGTGATCTTCCCCAGCAGGCGTTCGAACTCCTCGGTGTCGCCGGACACGGTGAAACGGTTGACGAAGTGGTGCATGACGGTGGACTCCTTCGGATGGGAGGGGTTTTCCTGTGCGGTCGCAAGGCGCGCGCGCAACTCCTGGCGGAGCACCTTGCCGGTGGGCGAACGGGGGATGCGGTCGGTCGCCTCGATGTGCTCCAGCCGTTCGTAGTACGGCAGTCCGGCGTTGACCTCGGCGGCCACGGCGGCCGGGTCGACGGTGCCCGCGCCCTCGGCGAGCACCACGAAGGCGTGCGCCACGGCACCGCTGAACTCGTGCGGCCGGTCGATCACGGCGCAGTCGGCGACGGCGGGATGGCGCAGCAGCACCCGTTCGACCTCCGTCGGCGACACCAGCCAGTTGTCCCGTTTGAAGACGTCCTTGAGCCGGTCGACGACGTACAGGTATCCGTCGGCGTCCATCAGCCCGATGTCCCCGGTGGAGAACCAGCCGTCCGCGTCGGTGTCGTACGACAGGTCCCGGCCGAGGTAGCCCTTCATGAGCTGGGGCCCGCGGACCTGGATCTCGCCCCGCTCGCCCACCGGCCGCACCTTCCGCGAGTCGACCTCGACGATCCGGCACTCGGTGCCCGCCACCGGCCGCCCGGACGAACCGGCGCGCGGCGCGACCAGGCTGTCGAAGTGCGTGGAGGGGGAGGTCTCCTGAAGGCCGTAGCCCTGCACCACCGGTACGCCGAAGTGCTGGCCGAGCGTGCCGGCCGCGGGCCGCGCCAGGGTCGAGCCGCCGGAGAGGACCGCCCGCAGCGACGGGCACTCCAGCTCGGGCAGCCGCGGGTGCACGGCCAGCCGGGACAGCCGGACCGGCAGGCTGTAGAAGTGCGTGGCGCGCACCCGGTTCGCCGCGTCCATCGCGTCCGCGGGGTCGGGCTCGGTGCACAGCACGAGGGTCCCGGCCACCGCGACCGTGACGGTCAGGTGCATCAGATGGAACGTCGGAAGGTAGTCGAAGACCACCGCGTCCGGGTCCAGACCGTGCGCCCGCGCCGACTGCGCCGCGTTGACCACCAGATTGCGGTGGCTGAGCAGCACGGCCTTCGGCGCTCCCGTGGTGCCGCTGGTGAACTGCACACAGGCGACGGCCTCGGGGTCGTCGTCCAGCACCGGCGGCCGCTCCCGCGGCCCGCCGTCGGGCAGTTCGTCCAGCACCGGTACCCCCTCGGGCACCCCGGCCGGGCCCGCGTCCCGGTGCGTCAGCACGACGTGCCGCAGCTCCGGCAGCCGGCCGCGGACGCCGTCCAGACGCTCATGGAGCTCCGGGGGCGCCAGCACCGCCTTCGCCGCGCTGATGCCCAGGACATGGGCCAGCCCCTCCTCCCGGAGCAACGGGTTGACCAGGGCCGGGACGTTGCCGGAGCGGAGAATGCCGAAGAAGGCCGGGGCAAAGTGCCGGTCCAGCGTCGTGGTGAGGGCCACCACGGCGTTCGAACCGCCCAGCAGCGCGCGCAGACCGGCGGCGTACCGGTCGGCCAGCGCCGACAGCCCGGCGTAGTCGATCGTCCCCTCGGCGGTGCGCACGGCGGTGCGGTGCGGCGCCGAGGCCGCGGCCCGGCGCAGCAGGTCGTCGATCCGGGGCCCGCCCAGCAGATCCGCCAGCGAACCGAGCGGTGCCCCGGCCGCCACCCCCTCGTGCACCGCGCCCGGCATCACGAGCGCGGAAGGTCGTCGCGGTACACCTGCCGGCGCCGTACCAGGAGCCGCTCGCCCTCGCGCACCAGCAGGTCCTCGCAGGAGCAACTGAGCTCCAGCTCGGCCCTGCCGCCCTGCGGGGTGGCGAGCACCTGCGCGTACGTCAGGGCCGTCACCGTGCCGTCGGCGTTGCGGGAGACCTCCAGCATGCCCAGCCAGTGACGGCGCCGGACACCCTGCTCCGCGAGCCGGCGGGTGGCCTCGGCCGCACCCTGGCGGATGGCGGCGCGGCCCTCCTGGGGCCGGGGGTGGGCGTTGGCGCGGAACACCCCGTCCTCGGTGAAGGTCTCGGCCCACTCGGCGACGTTCCCCTCGTCGAGGCTGCGCATCTGCCGGGCGTAGAAGTGCAGGACCTCCTGGTACAGCGCGGTGTCGTGGGCGCTGTTCGCGGGCGGTGCCGACAACGGCATGACGGTCCCCCTTTCGGTCACGGTGACGTGGTGTGCAGCAGACGCTCGCACCGGCGCCTCGAGAACCGCTGGAGATCTCCTCACCGGTCCGTCCACCCGCCCCGCAACGGTTCGAGGCATCCTCGGCCGCCCCTCGAACCCGGTCCGGGAGGCTGCCGGGGCACCCCGACGGAGGAGGACGAGATGACCACAGCGCAACCCCCGGGCACGGCCGGGGCGGGCGGTCCGCACCGCGCGGCCCTCGTGACAGGCGGCACCAGCGGGATCGGGCTCGCCGTGGTGACCCGGCTGGCCCGGCGAGGCATCCCGGTGTACCTGTGCGCGCGGACCGAGGAGAACGTGTCCTCGACCGTGAAGGGGCTGCGGGAGCAGGGCCTGGAGGTGGACGGCCGGGCCGCCGACGTGCGCTCCGGCGAGTCGGTCGGGGCCCTGGTCCGCGCCGCCGTGGAGCGCTACGGGCCGATCACCGTGCTGGTCAACAACGCCGGACGCAGCGGCGGCGGCCGGACCGCGCAGATCACCGACGAGCTGTGGGACGACGTGATCGAGACCAACCTCAGCAGCGTCTTCCGGGTCACCCGCGAAGTCCTCACCACCGGCGGCCTGGAGGGCAGCGAGGGCGGACGGATCATCAGCATCGCCTCCACCGGAGGCAAGCAGGGCGTGCCCTTCGGCGCCCCCTACTCGGCCGCCAAGGGCGGTGTCATCAGCTTCACCAAGGCCCTCGCCAAGGAACTCGCCCCCACCGGGGTCACGGTCAACGCGGTCTGCCCCGGCTATGTCGAGACGCCCATGGCCGTCCGGGTGCGCGAGTCCTACGCGCACACCCGTCACCTGTCCGAGGAGGAGGTGCTCACCGAGTTCCACGCCAAGATCCCGCTGGGGCGGTACTCCACCCCCGACGAGGTGGCCGGCCTCGTCGACTACCTCGTCACCGACACCGCCGCCTCCATCACCGCGCAGGCCCTCAACGTCTGCGGCGGACTCGGCATCTTCTGACCCCGCGGGCCGGCGCCCGGTCCGACCCAGAGAAAGGCACGGCAATGCTGCGCACCGGAACCCAGCGCACTACGCACCACATCGACATCGACGCACCCGCCGGGACCGTCTACGGGATCATCGCCGACGCGCTCTCCTGGCCCGTCCACTTCGCCCCGACGATCCACGTCGAACGCGTCGAGGAAGCGGACCCGCAGGCGGGGGGCGTGGAACGGCTGCGGATCTGGGCCACCGCCAACGGCGAGGCTAAGACCTGGACTTCGCGCCGGGACCTGGACCCGAAGCGGTTTCGGATCACCTTCCGGCAGGAGGTCTCCACGCCGCCGGTCGCCTCGATGAGCGGCGAGTGGATCGTCGAGGCCGGCACCGCACCGGGCACCGCCCGCCTCACCCTGCTCCACGAGTTCACCGCCGTCGACGACGACCCGGCCGGCCTCGCATGGATCGAGCAGGCCACCGACCGCAACAGCGGAACCGAACTCGCCGGCATCAAGGCGCTCGCCGAACAGGCCGCGGACACCGCCGGCCTCGTCTTCGAGTTCGAGGACTCCACGCTGGTCGACGCAGACCCCGGGGACGTCTACCGGTTCCTGTACGAGGCCGCGGCCTGGCCGGACCGGCTGCCCCACGTCTCCCGGATGAGGCTGCGCGAGGACGTCGAGAACATCCAGTGGATGGTGATGGACACCGTCACCAAGGAGGGCTCGGCCCACACCACCGAGTCGGTCCGGGTCTGCTTCCCGGAGCAGCGGCGCATCGTCTACAAGCAACTCGTTACGCCGCCGCTGATGACCGCTCATGTCGGCGCGTGGACCGTCGTGCCCACCGCCGACGGCGTGCGGGCGACCTCCTGGCACCGCGTGCGTCTGAACGAGGCCGCCATCCCCGAGGTCCCGCAGGCCGGCGGGACCCGCGCGTCCGCGGCCGCGTTCGTCCGCCGCGCGGTCGGCGGCAACAGCGCGGCGACACTCGCCCTCGCCAAGGCCTTCACGGAGGCACGGCATGACTGACAGCCCCGCGGGCGCCGACGTCCTCGTGGTGGGCGCGGGCCCCGTCGGTCTCACCCTCGCCCACGAACTCGCGCGGCGCGGAGTGGCGGTACGGATCGTCGACCGGGCCCCGGGCCCCGCGGTCACCAGCCGGGCCCTCGCCGTGCATGCCCGCACCCTGGAGATCTGCGACCAGATGGGCGTCCTGGACGGCCTGCTGCCGCGCGGCCGCAAGGTCGAGCACTTCACCCTGCACCTGCGCGGACGCACCCTGGTCCGCTTCGACACCGACTACTCCACGATGCCCACCCGCTACCCCTTCAGCCTCATGGTCGACCAGGTGGTGACCGAGGAGGTGCTGCGGGAGCGGCTGTCCCAGCGCGGCGTCGAGGTGGAGTGGGGCGTCGCCCTCGACTCCTTCACCCCGTACGACGACCACGTGGACGTACGGCTCGTCGCGGCGGACGGCCGCGCGACCACCTCCTCCGTGCCGTGGCTGGTCGGCACCGACGGGGCGCACAGCACCGTCCGCAAGAGCCTGGGGCTCCGGCTCCTCGGCGACGCCAGCGAGACCTGGCTCAACGCCGACGTCGAGACGGACGCCCCGCTCCCCGGGGACAGCAACCACCTGCTGCACACCGGCAAGGGCACCCTGCTGATGGTGCCCTTCCCGGCCTCCGGGAAGTGGCGGGTGATCGACACCCAGGACATCACGGACGCGGACGACCCGGAGGTGATCAGGAACCGCCTCGCTGGGAAGATCTCCACCGCGCTCGGCCGGCCCGTGAAGGTGGCACCGCCCACCTGGATCTCGGTCTTCACCGTGCAGCAGCGGATGATCGAGAGGATGCGCGTCGGCCGCTGCTTCGTCGCCGGGGACGCGGCCCACGTGCACAGCCCCGCCTCCGGGCAGGGCATGAACGCGGGCATGCAGGACGCCTACAACCTCGCCTGGAAACTCGCCGACGTGATCCGCGGCCACGCCGAGGACCGGCTGCTGGACAGCTACGGCGCCGAACGCGTCCCCGTCGGCGAACGCCTGCTCGGCTCCACCCGCGTGGCCACCGCCCTGGTCGCCCTGCGCAACGCCCTCGGGCCCGTGCTGCTGCCGGTCGGTCTCGGCGCCGTCCGGCGGATCACCCCGCTCAAGCGGAAGCTGGAGCGCAAGATGATCCGCGGCTTCTGCGGACTGACCGTCGAGTACCCCGACAGCCCGCTCAGCCGGCCCGCTCCGCCCGGCCCCGGCCCGCGGCCCGGACAGCGGGTGGGATGCACCGCCGAGGACCGGCGCACCAGGGCCGGCTGGCGGGACCTGTGCGAGGAGCTGCACGACCCGCGCTGGACCCTGCTGCTGCCCGCGACGGCCGGCGGGCGTCCCACCGGAGAGCTGGTCGGACGGCTCGACGCGACCCACGGCCGGGCGGTCTCGGTCCGCCGCCTGTGCGACGCCGGCGACACCTCCGGACCCCGCCCGCTGCTGGACCCGGACGGCGTCCTGCGCCGCGATCTCGGCCTGGGGCCAGGGGACTTCGCGCTCGTCCGCCCTGACGGCCACCTCGCCGCCCGCGGCCCGCTGGCCGACGGCACGGACCTCGACCACACCCTGCGGTCCGCCGGACTCACCGCGGCCCGCGTCACACCCCCCGCAGCCGCCTCCCTGCCGGAAGCGTCCTGAACACCCCAGCCCCACACGTCAGTTCACAGCCGTACGAACGGAGAGAAGTCATGAGTCAGCACCAGGAGGACGCCTACCGGCGGCTGCTGGCCGAACGCAGCGGCGGCCGCGGCGTCCTGGTCACCCTCAAGCGCGACGGCCGCCCCCAGCTCTCCAACGTGGGGTACAGCTACGACCCCGCCACGGACACCATCCGGATCGCCACCACCGACGACCGCGCCAAGACGCGCAACGCCCGCCGGGACCCCCGGGTCAGCTTCCACGTGACGACCGAGGACATGTTCGCCTTCGGGGTGTTCGAGGGCACCGCCTCGGTTTCCGAGGTGGCCGCCGACCCGCACGACGCCGTGGTGGACGAACTCTGCGACATGTACCGCGCCACCCAGGGCGAGCACGAGGACTGGGAGGAGTTCCGCCGGACCAAGGTGAAGGACCAGCGGCTCGTGCTGCGCGTGCGGGTCGAGCGCACCTACGGCTTCATCTTCCAGAAGAGCTGACGATGACGACCCACGCGGCGCCGGCCGTCACCCGGCAGAGCCTGCTGGAGACCCTCCAGGCCTTCAAACGCACCAGTCTGCTCAGGGCGACGGCCGAACTCGGCGTCTTCGACGCGCTCGCCGCCGGCCCCCTGGACCCCGACCGGCTGGCCCGTGCCGTCGGCGCGGACGCCCGGGCCCTGCGCATCCTGCTCGGCGCGGCCGCCGCCACCGGACTGCTCGTCCAGGACGGCACCCGCTTCGCCCTCCCGCCCGGCGCCGCCGAACTCCTGGTCAGCGACAGCCCCCAGTACGCCGGACACGCGCTGCGCATCAACGTCAGCGACTGGGAGTGGGAGGCGATGCGCGACCTCGCCGCCGTGGTGCGCAAGGGCGGCACCCTCCTCACCCCCGACGCCACCGAGCCGGGGTTCTCCTACTGGCGGGACTTCGCCGCGGACGGCACCTTCGTGACCCGGGCCGCCGCGGCCGCCCTCGTCGAGTCCACCCGGGCCTGGGCGGACACCGTGCCGGTACCGCGGGTGCTCGACGTCGGCTGCGGGCACGCGCTGTTCGGCCTCGAGTTCGCCCGGCTGCACCCCACCGCCGTCCTGCACGCCCTCGACCGCCCCGACGTCCTCGACCAGGCCCTGGTCCACGCCGAGCGCATGGGGCTCGCGGACCGCACCCGCCGCATCGAGGGCGACGCCTTCACCGCCCCGCTCGCCGGACCGTACGACCTGATCGTCGTCGCCAACCTGCTGCCCATGTTCCCCGAGGACCAGGGCGTCGCGCTGCTGCGCCGGCTCTCCGGCGCGCTGCGCCCCGGCGGGCGGCTGGTCACCGTCGGGTTCACCGTCGACGGCGGCCCCCCGGCCGAGGAGCACGCGGCCCATCTGCTGTCGCTGCTGATGCTGGTCTCCACGCCCGGCGGCGAGGCCCACTCCCTGGACACGACACGGCGGATGGTCGCGGCCGCCGGACTGACGGAGGTCTCCACCCACCGGGTCGATCCGCTGCCCGTACACGTCGTGACGGCCGCCCCCGGCGCGCCCACGGCCGTGGACACACAGGAAGGAACCAAGCGATGAAGTACGCACGGGTCGGGGACAGCGGTCTGGTGGTGAGCCGGATCGTCTACGGGAACGCCATCACGCACGGGGACCAGGTTGACGAGTCGGTCGCCCGGGACTGCGTACGGGCCGCCCTGGACAACGGCATCACCACCTTCGACACGGCCGACCTGTACGCCGAGGGCCGGGCGGAGGAGATCCTCGGCCGCGCCCTGGCCGGCGTCCGGCGCGAGGAACTGGTCGTCTGCACCAAGTCGGGCCGCTGGGCCCGGCCGGGCGACCCGAACGCGGGCCGGCTCTCCCGCAAGCACATCACCGAGTCGGTCGACGCCTCCCTGCGCCGGCTCGGCATGGACCACGTGGACCTCTACCAGACGCACCGCCACGACGCGGAGACCCCGCTGGAGGAGACCCTCGAAGCCCTCGCCGACGTCGTCCGCGCGGGCAAGGCGCACTACATAGGGGTGTCCGAATGGCCGGCCGACCGCATCCGTGCGGCGGCCCGCATCGCCCGGGAACTCCACGTCCCGCTCATCGCGAACCAGTCGCAGTACTCCCTCCTGTGGCGGGTCGTCGAGGCCGAGGTGCTCCCCGCGAGCCGGGAGGCGGGCGTCGGCCAGATCGCGTGGATGCCGCTCGCCGGCGGCGCGCTCACCGGGAAGTACCGGCCCGGCGCGGGCCTGCCGGAGGGCAGCCGGGCCGGGTCGGGTCCGGGCGGGGCGAAGTCCATCGGCCGCTGGGACTACCTCAACGAGAAGGTGCTCGCCGCCGTGGCGGACCTGGAGCCGCTCGCGGCGGAGGCCGGACTCACCCTGCCCCGGCTGGCGATCGCCTGGGTGCTCGGCCGGCCGGGGGTCTCCGCCACCGTCATGGGCGCCTCCCGTCCGGAGCAGGTGGTGGAGAACGCGGCCGCCGCCGACGTCGTCCTCGACGACGAACTCCTGCGCCGCGTCGACGCGGTGGTGGCCCCCGTGGTCCGGGACGACCCGTCGCTCACCCTGGATCCGCTCGGCCCCGCCGCGAAGCTGTGAGGGGGAGGATCGCGTGATCTTCACCGACAAGGAGATCGAGTACCTGACCTCGCAGCCGTTCGGCCGCCTGGCGACCGTCGGCCCGCACGGCGATCCGCACGTCGTCCCGGTGGGCCTGCACTACAACCCGGACCTCGCGACCATCGACATCGGCGGCCTCAACCTCGGCAGGAGCCGCAAGTACCGGGATGTCCGGGCCCGCCCCCGGGTCGCGTTCGTCGTCGACGACGTCGACCCGGCCGATCCGACGGCACCCCGGGGCATCGAGATCCGCGGCCTCGCCGAAGCCCTGGCCGAAGGCGGGCGGCGCCTGGGCGACCAGGTGGCCCAGGAGCTGATCCGGATCACCCCGACGCGGGTCGTCTCCTGGGGTATCGAGGCGAACTGGCAGGCGGGCCCCTTCGCCCGCAGCGTGTCCCCGGACCACCGACGCACGGAGGAACTCCGATGACCGAACTCACCCATGAGCTGACCGCGGCGGCGCCCGCCCGCCTCCTCTTCGACCTGGTCGCCGACGTGGTCGAGGCCCCCCAGTACTTCGCCACCCATCTGCACGCCGAGATCGTCCGTGCCGAGAGCGCCGAGCGCGATCTCGTGGCCCGCTGGGTGATCGACGGCGGCGCGCCCCGGGGCTGGCGGCTGTGGCGGGTCCGGGACACCGAGAACCTGCTCATCTCCTTCGAGCACGAGACGCCCCGGCCGCCGCTGACCGCCATGCGCGGCGAGTGGCGTTTCGAACGCCTGGCGGACGGCGGGACGAGGCTGCGGGTGCGGCACTCCTTCGAGCCGGCCGAGGGCGCCGGCCCGGCGGCCGCCGACAAGGTGGCCCGGCAGCTCGACGACAACGTGCCCCGCCAGCTCGCCGGGATCGCCCGGCTGGCGGGGTCGATCGAGGCACTGCGCCGCGACACCCTGACCAGCGTGCGCACGGTCCGGGTGCAGGCGCCCCGCGAGGAGGTGGCGGCCCGCGCGGCGGGCACCCTCCCGGACGGCGCCGCGCACTGGGTGTGCGTCGAACCCTCCGAGGGGCGCCTCGTGTTCAAGCGGCACACCGAGCTCGCCCCGCAACTGCACGCGTCGACGGGCGAGTTCGGGTTCACCGAGGAACAGGGCGGCACGACGGTCCGCCTCCGCAGGACCGTCACCCTGACAGGGCCGGTTCCCGAGGAGGAGTCCCGCGTGGCGCGCAAACAGCTCGACGCCGACGTGCGCGACCAGCTCACCGAGCTGGCCGGTACGGCGGGCTGAGCAGCCCTCCCGGCACACCTCGGCCCCGGAACCCTTCCCGGTTCCGGGGCCGAAGTGTGCGCCGTCGCCGGGTCAGTCGCGTTTCGCGGCGACGACGACCGTGTCGTTGCCCTTCGCCAGCCTGGTGGCCGACAGGAAGGTGAAGCCCGACTTCTCCACCCAGGTGCGGCACTCCGACACGGTGTACTCCGAGCCGCCCGGCGTGATCAGGCCGACGTTCAGGCTGCCCACGAGGCTGCGCAGGTCCGGTGCCTCCTCGTCGAGCATCTGGTCGTAGACGACGACCGCCCCGCCCGGCGGCAGCACGGCGTGGGCGCGGTCGAGCAGCTCCTGCCGTTCGTCCTGCGACCAGTCGTGCAGCACATGCCCGAACACCAGCACGTCGGTCTGCGGCAGGGAGTCGGCGAAGAAGTCGCCCGGGTGGAACACCACCCGCCCGGTCAGGCCCAGTTCGGCCATGTACTCCTCGAAGAACGGCTGCACGGCGGGCAGTTCGAAGACCCCGCCGGACAGATGGGGGTGCCGACGCACCAGTTGGGCGGCGACATTGCCCCGGGCGCCGCCCACGTCGACGAACGATGAGTACGCCGACCAGTCCACCGCCTCGGCGAGCTGCGGCCCCACCACGCCGTTGTTGGCGTCCATGTGGACCAGGAAGTTCCGGGTGGCCTCCGGGTCGCTGTAGAGCGTGGCGAACGCGTCCGTGCCGACCCCGGCCTTGGGTTCGCCGTCCCGCAGGGCCTCGGTGAGCCGGCCCCAGGTGTGGTAGTGGCGCCGGCCCGCGGTACGGATCCGGGCGCCCAGGTAGAGCGGGCCGCCGGGCACGAGGAACTGCTCCACCTCGGGCGTGAGCCGGTACTCCGCGCCGTCGCGCCGGATCAGACCGAGCGCGGCCACCGCGCCGAGGAAGTCCCGCAGCAGACGCGGGTGGAGCTCCAGCCGTGCGCAGATCTCGCCCTGGCTCTGCGGCCCTTCGGACAGGAGCTCGAAGAGCCCCACCTCGACGGCGCTGTGCAGTATGCGGGCCTCGGCGTAGGAGGCGCTCAGGCGGGCGATCGCCGGCGCGTCCAGGGACGGCCCGGCGCTGGTGTCGCTGATGGTCATGAAGTGTCCTCGCATCCCTCGGGAGTTCGGATGACGGTCCATCGTCCGCACCCCGGTTCGAGGGTTCGTCGAGATGCCGGAGAACACCCGTGCGGATCCGGACACTGGCGCGAACAGGGCTCTAACGCGGCTGGCTACGGTGCGGGGGACCGGACCAGCCGCTCCCCATCCCCACCGGAGCCGACGCCCCTTCAGGAGGCACAGCCATGCCCGGACGCCTGTTCACCTCGGAGTCCGTCACCGAGGGCCACCCCGACAAGATCGCCGACCAGATCAGCGACACCCTGCTGGACGCGCTGCTGCGGGAGGACCCCGCCTCCAGAGTCGCCGTGGAGACGCTGGTCACCACCGGTCTCGTGCACGTGGCCGGCGAGGTCACCACCGAGGCCCACGTGCCGATCGCGCGGCTCGTGCGCGAGAAGATCCTCGAGATCGGCTACGACTCCTCGGCGAAGGGCTTCGACGGCGCCTCCTGCGGGATCTCGGTGTCCATCGGTGCGCAGTCGCCCGACATCGCACGGGGCGTCGACACCGCCTACGAGAGCCGGGTCGACGGCGACGCCGGTGACCTCGACCGGCAGGGCGCGGGCGACCAGGGCCTGATGTTCGGGTACGCGACCGACGAGACGCCGACCCTGATGCCGCTTCCCATCGACCTGGCACACCGCCTGGCGGCGCGGCTGTCCGAGGTCCGCCGGGACGGCACCGTCCCCTACCTGCGGCCGGACGGCAAGACGCAGGTCACCCTCGAGTACCAGGGCAGCCGGCCCCTCCGGCTCGACACCGTCGTCGTCTCCTCGCAGCACGCCGCCGGTGTCGACCTCGACGCGCTCCTCGCGCCGGACATCCGGCGGCACGTCGTGGAGCCCGTGCTGGCGGAGCTCGGGGACGAGGGCATCAAGCTGGAGACGGACGGCCACCGGCTGCTGGTGAACCCGACGGGCCGCTTCGAGGTGGGCGGCCCGATGGGTGACGCGGGCCTGACCGGCCGCAAGATCATCATCGACACGTACGGCGGCATGGCCCGCCACGGCGGCGGCGCCTTCTCCGGCAAGGACCCGTCCAAGGTGGACCGTTCCGCCGCGTACGCGATGCGCTGGGTCGCCAAGAACGTCGTCGCCGCCGGACTCGCCCCGCGCTGCGAGGTCCAGGTCGCCTACGCGATCGGCAAGGCCGAGCCGGTGGGCCTGTTCGTCGAGACCTTCGGCACGGCCGACGTCGCGCAGAGCCGTATCGAGGAGGCCGTGCACGAGGTCTTCGACCTCCGTCCGGCCGCGATCATCCGCGACCTCGACCTGCTGCGCCCGATCTACGCCCGGACCGCGGCGTACGGCCACTTCGGCCGTGAGCTGCCCGAGTTCACCTGGGAACGCACCGACCGCGCCGAGGCTCTGCGCCGGGCGGCCGGTGTCTGATCCCGTTCGTCCGGCACCATCACGAAAGAGAGGCCGCCATGCGCATAGCCGTGACGGGATCGATCGCCACCGACCATCTGCTCCAGTTCCGCGGCCGCTTCACCGAGCAGCTGCTCGCCGACAGCCTGGACCGCGTCTCGCTCTCCTTCCTCGCCGAGGAACTGGAGATCCGCCGGGGCGGAGTCGCCGCCAACATCGCCTTCGGACTCGGCCGGCTCGGTCTGACGCCGTACCTGGTCGGCGCCGCCGGTGTCGACTTCGCCGAATACCAGCTCTGGCTGAAGCGGAACGGGGTCGACACCGACTCCATCACCGTCTCCGACAGCCGGCACACCGCCCGCTTCATCTGCACCACGGACGCCGAGCAGAACCAGATCGCCACCTTCTACGCCGGTGCGATGGCCGAGGCCCGTGACATCAGCCTCCGTCCGCTGATCGAGCGCACCGGCGGCCTCGACATGGTGGTCGTCTCGCCGAACGACCCCGAGGCGATGCTCCGGCACACCCGGGAGTGCATCGCCCTGGGGATCCCCTTTGCCGCCGATCCCTCCCAGCAACTCGCGCACCTGGGACGGTCCGAGGTCCGCGCCCTGCTGGACCACCCACGGCTGCTGTTCACCAACGAGTACGAGTCCGCGCTCCTCCAGGAGCGGGCGGGCTGGACCGAGGCGCAGATCCTGGGCCGCGTCGGCTCCTGGGTGACGACCCTCGGCCACCGGGGCGCCCGTGTCCAGCGGGCCGGACACCGGCCGCTGCGGGTCCCCGCCGTCACCACCGCACCCGCCGTCGACCCGACCGGCGTCGGCGACGCGTTCCGCGCGGGCTTCCTCGCCGCCTGCGCGTGGCGACTCGGTGAGCAGGCCGCGGCCCGACTGGGCTGCGCGCTGGCCACACTGGCGCTGGAGACGGTCGGCACCCAGGAGTACGCCCCGCGGGCACCGGTCCTGCTGGCCCGCCTCCACGAGGCCTACGGCCCCGGGGCGGCCGCCGAACTCGCGCCGTTCCTGGAGGTGTTGCCGTGCACAGCAGGGTGAGCGCACCCACCGTGCGCGAGGTCCTGGCCGGCGGGGTCCCCTTCTTCTCCTTCGAGGTCTTCCCGCCGCGGACCGAGCAGGGCACGCAGGCCCTGTGGAACACCGTCCGCCGGATCGAGGCGCTGTCACCGGCCTTCGTGTCGGTGACCTACGGCGCCGGCGGTTCCTCCCGGGACCGCACCGTGGCGGTCACCCGGCGGATCGCCGCGGAGACGACCCTGCGCCCGGTGGCCCATCTCACCGCCGTCGGACACTCGGTGGCCGAGCTGCGCCACGTCCTCGGCCAGTACGCCGACGCGGGCGTCCGTGACGTGCTCGCCCTGCGGGGAGACCCGCCGGGAGACCCGAACGCCCCCTGGCGCGCGCACCCCCACGGCTTCCGCCACGCCTGCGAACTCGTCGGCCTGGTCAAGGAGTCCGGGGACTTCGGGGTGGGGGTGGCGGCCTTCCCGGAGATGCACCCGCGCTCCGCCGACTGGGACAGCGACATCAGGCACTTCGTGGCCAAGTGCCGGGCCGGCGCCGACTACGCCATCACCCAGATGTTCTTCCACGTGGAGGACTACCTGCGGCTGCGCGACCGCGTCCGGGCCGCGGGCTGTGACACACCGATCATCCCGGAGATCATGCCGGCGACCGACGTACGCCAGATCCGGCGGTTCGCCGCGCTGTCCGGCGCGGCCTTCCCCGAGGACCTGGCCCGGCGCCTGGACGCCGCCCGGGACAGGCCGGACGAAGGACATCGCATCGGCGTCGAGTACGCGACCGCCATGGCGCACCGGCTCCTCGCCGAAGGCGCTCCCGGACTGCACTGCATCACCCTCAACCGGCCCTCGGCCGCCCTGGAGATCCACCAGAGCCTGCGGACCGTCGCGGGCCCGGCCCGGACCTGAGACGCAGGGGGCAGGAGCCGCACGAACAGGCCCACCGGCGCCCGACGGGGGATGGCGGGTGCCGGTGGGCCGCTTGAGGGGCGGTGCACCCGGAGCGATGGCCGCCGCGCCGGGAGGGTACGAGCCGATCATCTCCGCGGCGATACGGCCCGGGCCCGTCCGACCTGGACGTGCTCCGCTCGGGCGAAACAGGAACCGGCCGCGCCCCCGTCGCCGGCGGCACCTTCCGCGGGCGACAGGGACGGCCTGGTCACGCGGCAGCGGGACCTGCTCCCGTTCCAGGGCCGGGGGCCAGGGCAGGAAGGGCACACGGCCCTCCTGTTCCCGGGCCGTGGCGCGGGGTCAGCCGGCCACCAGGGACAGGCCGCCGTCGGCCGTGACGACCTGGCCGTGGATCCAGCCCGCGTCCGGGCGGCACAGCAGGGCCACGGCGTCGGCGATGTCGTCGGGCGTGGTCAGCCGCCCCGCCGGGGTGCGCGCGGCCAGCGCCGCCACCGCCTCCGCCGGACCTCCGGCACCGGGCCCCTTGTCGATCTTCGAGGTGGACACCGCGTTCACGGTGATGCCTGCCGGGGCCAGCTCCACGGCGAGATAGCGCACCAGGCTCTCCAGAGCGGCCTTGGCCACCCCCTGCGATAGATAGGCGGGGACGACCCGGCCCGCGCCCGCGCTGCTCACCGCCACCACCCGGCCAGGCCGGCCCGCCATCAGCCCGGTCAGGACGGGCACACCGGCGAGCAGCGGAGCGAGCGCCAGGGCGAGATCGTCCCGTACGTCCCGCAGCGAGGCCCGCGGCCCGGCCGGCGGACGCCGGTGGGCGGCCGCGTGCACGAAGACGTCCAGGACGCCCCAGGTCTCCCGCACCTCGTCGAGCACCCGCACGACGCCGCCCGGAGCGGTCAGGTCCGCCCGCACCGCGGTCACGGTCCCCGGCAGCCCGGACAGGGAGTCCAGGGCGTGCTTGGCGTCGGCGTCGCTGTGCCCGTAGACGAGCAGGACGTCGCGGCCGTCCGCGCACAGCCTGCGCGCGACCGCCAGTCCGACACCCCGGGTGCCGCCCGTCACCACCGCTTTCCCGCTCATGATCACCCTCCTCCGGGCCGTGTGCGGTCCAGGGTCACAGGCCCCCGTCGACGAATGATCGAGAACGGATCGCGCGCCGTGGCGGTCCCGCGCCACCGTCCGGTCTCTAACCGTCCTCGAAGCGCGGGACCGACGCTGAAGGCCCGCCGGGCGGCGGTCCGTGCCCGGGGTCCAGGAGGAGGAGCCGACATGAGTGGACTCGGCCCGTACGAGCCGCGGTTCGAGGAGGTCGCCGACGGTGTGCACGCCTTCGTCCAGCCGGACGGGAGCTGGTGCCTGAGCAACGCGGGCGTCCTGCCCGGCACCGACGTCACCCTCGTCGTGGACACCGCCGCGACCCGGGCCCGGGCCCTCAGGCTCCGCGCGGCGACCGAGCGGCTCAGGGGCGGCTCACGCCTGCTGGTGGCCAACACGCACCAGCACGGCGACCACACCTTCGGCAACTGCGTCTTCGCACCGGACGCCCTGTTCGTCGGCCATGACACCGCACGCTCGGACATGGCGAGGTCCGGCCTCGGACTCCAGAGGCTGTGGCCCGACGTGCCGTGGGGCGAGGTGCGGGTCACCCTGCCGGAGCTCACCTACTCGGACCGGATGACCCTGCACACCGGCCGCGAGGAGGTCGAGCTGATCCACCCCGGCCCCGCGCACACCACGGGGGACACCGTCGTCTGGGTGCCGCACCGGCGTGTGCTGTTCACCGGGGACATCGTCATGAACGGGGTGACGCCCTTCTGCCTCATGGGTTCCGTCGAAGGCTCGCTCCGCGCGATACGGCTCCTGCGCGAACTGGAGCCCACCACGGTCGTACCGGGACACGGCCCGGTCTGCGGACCCGAGGTGTTCGACACCTGCGCCCGCTATCTGCGCTGGGTGCAACGGCTCGCCGAGGACACCGTGTCGGCGGGCGTCTCCCCCCTGGAGGCAGCCCGCGAGACGGACCTGGGGGAGTGGGGCGCTCTGCTCGACCCGGAGCGGCTCGTGCCCAACCTCGTCCGGGCCGTCGCGGAGGAACGCGGCGGGCCCCTGGGCGAACCGATCGACGAGATGGCCGCGTTCGGCGAGATGCTGGAGTTCCACGGCGGCCTCCCCACCTGCCACGCCTGAACCCGGCGCCCCCGCACACCCGGCCTGTCAGGAGAAAGGGCAGTCATGACCGTCGTACAGGACAATCCGTTCCAGGCGGCCCGCGACCGGGTCGCGGAACTCCACGCGATCCGCGCCGCCGTCCGGGAGGGCCCGGACGAGAAGGCCACCCGGGCCCAGCGGGCCAAGGGCAAGCTCACCGCCCGTGAGCGCCTCGCCCTGCTGTTCGACGACGGTGACTTCACCGAGGTCGAGGGTCTGCGCCGGCACCGGGCCTCCGGCTTCGGCCTGGAGCACAAGCGGCCCCACACGGACGGGGTCGTCACCGGCTGGGGCCGGGTGTACGGGCGGATGGTCTTCGCGTACGCCCACGACTTCCGGGTCTTCGGCGGCTCGCTCGGAGAGGCGCACGCCGAGAAGATCCACAAGATCATGGACATGGCGTCCACGGCCGGTGCTCCCCTGGTGGGGCTGTGCGACGGCGCCGGCGCCCGGATCCAGGAGGGGGTCGGCGCCCTCGCCGGGTACGGCGGCATCTTCCGGCGCAACGTGCGCAACTCCGGGGTGATCCCGCAGATCAGCGTGATCATGGGGCCGTGCGCCGGGGGCGCGGCCTACTCGCCCGCGCTCACCGACTTCGTCTTCATGGTCCGCGGCACCTCGCAGATGTTCATCACCGGCCCGGACGTGGTCAAGGCGGTCACCGGCGAGACGATCACCCAGGACGAACTGGGCGGCGCCGACCCGCACGCCACGGTCTCGGGCGTCGCGGACTTCGTCTACGACGACGAAGCGGCCTGTCTGTCGGACGTCCGCTACCTGCTCTCCCTGCTCCCGGCCAACAACCGGGAGGCCCCGCCCGCCGAGTCCTCCACCGACCCCGCGGACCGGCGCACCGACACCCTGGCGGCCCTCGTCCCCGCCGACCCCCACCGCCCGTACGACATGCGCCGGGTGATCGAGGAGATCGTCGACGGGGGCGAGCACTTCGAGGTCCGCCAGGGCTGGGCCCCCAACGTGCTGTGCACCCTGGCGCGCCTGGAGGGCCACGTCGTCGGTGTCGTGGCGAACCAGCCGTCCGTGCTGGCCGGGGTGCTGGACATCAAGGGCAGCGAGAAGGCCGCCCGGTTCGTGCGGTTCTGCGACGCGTTCAACATCCCGCTCGTCACCCTCGTCGACGTCCCGGGCTTCCTGCCGGGGGTCGACCAGGAACACGGCGGCATCATCCGCCACGGCGCCAAGCTGCTGTACGCCTACTGCGACGCCACCGTGCCCCGGGTGCAGGTCATCCTGCGCAAGGCCTACGGCGGCGCCTACATCGTCATGGACTCGCGCTCGATCGGCTGCGACGTCTCGCTGGCCTGGCCCATCAACGAGATCGCCGTGATGGGTGCCGAGGGCGCCGCCGACGTGGTCTTCCGGCGCGAGATCGCCGCCGCACAGGACCCCGAACTCGCCCGCAAACAGTACATGGAGGAGTACCGGGAGCAGTTGATGCACCCGTACCACGCGGCGGAACGCGGACTCGTCGACGACGTGATCGACCCGGCGGAGACCCGGATGCGCCTGACCGACGCGCTCGGCATGCTGCGCGCCAAGTACGTCGCCGCGCCCAGCCGCAAGCACGGGAACCAGCCGCAGTGACCGGCGACCCCGCCGCCCGTCCCGTCTCCGCGGCCTTCGAGGTACGCGCGGGCCGGCCGTCCGACACCGAACTGGCCGCTGTCACCGCCGTGTTGCTCGCCCTGGTCCGTGCCTCCGCGCAGGACGCGGGGCCCCGGGCGCCCGGCGCTCGGACGCCCCGGTGGCCTGCCGAGGAGCGCCCCCACGTGCCGGCGGGAGCGTGGGCGGCGGCACCCCGGGGTGCCGCGCGCACCGCGCCCTGACCGGCACGAGCAGATGTTCCGGCACACGTTCAGATCGCTCGCCGTGCGCAACTTCCGGCTCTTCGTCATCGGCCAGGTGTTCTCCGTCACCGGCACCTGGATGATGCTGGTGGCCCAGGACTGGCTGGTGCTGTCCCTGTCCGGCGACTCGGCGACACAGCTCGGAATCGTCACCGGCCTCCAGTTCGCCCCCGTGCTGCTCCTCACGCTGCACGGCGGCACCCTCGCGGACCGGTGGGACAGGCGGCGGCTCCTTGCGGTGGCGAACGGGATCGCCGCACTGCTCGCCGCGCTGGTCTTCCTGGTGGCCGTCGGCCCGGGACTGCGGCTGTGGCACCTCTACGTGTTCGCCACGGCCCTGGGCATGGTCACCGCCGTGGAGGCACCGACCCGCATGGCCCTGGTGGGGGAGCTGGTCGGCGCCGAACTCCTGCCCAACGCCTCGGCGTTGAGCGGCGCCTACTTCAACGTCGCCAGGATGGTGGGTCCGGCGCTCGCCGGCCTGCTCATCGGCCGCCTCGGCGCCGCCTCCGTGTTCCTGCTCAACGCCGTCAGCTACGGCGCGACCGTGGCGAGCGTCGCGCTGATGCGGGAGCACGAGCGGTGTTCCGTCCATCCGCGGTCCGACCGGCACCGCCGGAGCAGCGGAGTGACGGCCGGACTCCGTCATGTGCTGGGGCGTTCCGACCTGCTGCTGCCACTGGCCCTGCTGGCGGTCGTGGGGAGCTTCGGCTTCAACTTCCAGCTCACCCTGCCCGTCCTCGCGAAGGCGGAGTTCGGGACCGGCCCGGCCTCGTTCGGACTGCTGACCTCCGCACTCGCGGCCGGCTCGCTGGGTGCCGCGCTCGTCACGACCGCCCGGGTGCGCAGACCGACGGCCGGGGTGGTGATCGGCGCGAGCGCGCTGTTCGGGCTGTGCGAGACCGCCTCGGGCCTGGCACCGACGTTCGCCCTGACCCTCGTGGCGCTCGCCGCCACCGGTTTCGGGGCGGGCTACTTCGCGCAGGCGACCAACCACCGTGTGCAGTTGGGCAGCGACCCGAGGTACCGCGGCCGGGTGCTGGCCCTCTACGTCGTGATCTTCCAGGGATCGACACCGCTGGGCGCGCTTCCGCTGGGCCCGCTCGTCGAGGCGGAGGGCGCCAGGTCCGGACTCCTGGCCGGCGGCCTGGTCACCTTGGCGGCGTCGGCGGCGGCGCTGGTGTGGGCACGGCGGAGCGATCCACCCGAATATCGGTTGACCGGCGCGGCGGGCGAGGAGCTCAATACCCTCCATGGCCGACATCCAGGGCACGTACGACGACCTGTTCTCCGCGGTACCGAGCGGGCTGGCGGCGCTGCTGGACGAAGGGGACGCGGGGGGTTCCGTGGCCGTCCTCGTGGACGGTGAACCGGTCGTGGACGTCTGGGGCGGTTTCACCGACGCCCGCCGGACGGTCCCGTGGCAACGGGACACCATCACCAACGTCTTCTCCACCACCAAGACGATGACGGCGCTGTGCGCGCTGATCCTCGCCGACCGCGGCGCTCTCGACCTGGACGCCCCCGTGGCCCGCTACTGGCCGGAGTTCGCCGCCGCCGGCAAGGAGAAGGTGCTCGTGCGGCACCTGCTGTCGCACACCGCGGGCCTGCCCCACTGGGAGGGCCCGGTCGAGGAGCTCTACGACTGGCCGGCCGCCACCTCCCGGCTCGCCGCCCAGCCGCTCCTGTGGGAGCCCGGCACCGCCGCCGGCTACCACTCGCTCACCCAGGGCTTCCTGGTCGGCGAGGTGCTGCGCCGGATCACCGGCCGCACGGTCGGCGGGTTCCTCGCCGAGGAGGTCACCGGCCCCCTCGGCGCCGACTTCCACATCGGGCTCCCCGCCGACCACGACCACCGGGTCGCCCGTACGCTCCCGCCGCCCGGCCGAGACGAGGACTACACCGCGGGCGCCGCGAACAGCGACGCCCCGCGCACCACGGCGACCGCCTTCCGCCTCCGGGACGGCAACAGCACGGCCTGGCGGCGCGCCCAGATCCCCGCCGCCGGAGGGTTCGGCAACGCCCGCTCGGTGGCCCTCGTCCAGTCCGCGCTCGCCTGCGGCGGAACCGTCCGGGGCGTACGGCTGCTGTCGGCGGCGGGCGCCGCACGCGCCCGGGAGGAGCAGTTCAACGGCGAGGACCGCGTGATCGGCATGACACAGCGGTACGGCCTCGGCTACGGCCTGTTCGGCACCTCCTTCGGCTGGGGCGGCTGGGGCGGCTCCCTCGTCATGATCGACCCCGACGCCCGCATGGTGGTGGCCTATACGACCAACCAGATGCGCGAACCCGCCGAGGACACCCGGGGGTTGGACCTCGTCATGGCCGCCTACGACGGCCTCCAGGGCCTCTAGCGCCGACGTCCGGCCGGAAGGGGCGGGGCACGGAAAAAATCCCGTGCCCCGCCCCTTCCCGTGTCCCTACACTCACCACGCAGCCCGTGAAGGGGACGACGAACGAGGGGAGTACGGCCGTGTGCGTGCGCAGCGCTGTCGCCGTTCCCCGGACGTCGTACGACGTGATCCTCGTGTCCCCGGCCCTCCGGTGCCCGCTGCGCGGCCGGCACCGGACGCCCGCGACGACCGCCTGACCGAGGCCGGACACCCCTGCCACGCACACGCACCGACGTGCCGTCATGCCGTCGTACGGGACATCGCGCAGCCCTGTCACCACACCACCCGAAAGGCCATGGGCCGTGCGCACCACCCACCACCCCGACCCGCTCGCCGTCGTCCGCAACCTCGGCATCCTTGCCCACGTCGACGCCGGCAAGACCACGGTCACCGAGCGGATCCTGTTCGCCACCGGCACCACGCACAAGCGCGGCGAGGTCCACGACGGCACCACCGTCACCGACTTCGACCCGCAGGAGCGGGACCGCGGGATCACCATCTTCGCCGCGGCCGTGAGCTGCGCCTGGGACGGACACCGCCTCAACCTGATCGACACCCCCGGGCACGTCGACTTCGCCGACGAGGTGGAGCGCTCGCTCCGGGTGCTCGACGGCGCGGTCGCGGTGTTCGACGCGGTCGCGGGCGTGGAGCCGCAGAGCGAGTCGGTGTGGCGGCAGGCGGACCGGCACGGTGTGCCGAGGATCGCGTTCGTCAACAAGATGGACCGCGCGGGCGCCGACCTGGACGCGGCCGTCGAGTCGATCCGGCGGCGGCTGCATCCGGCCCCGCTGGTCGTGCAGTTGCCCATCGGCAGCGAGGACGGCTTCACCGGTGTCGTCGACCTGGTCCGGATGCGGGCACTGACCTGGCCGGACGACGGCACGGTCAGGGAAGAACCCGTGCCGGACTCCCTGCGCGAGGAGGCGCTCGGGCGTCGCCGCACGCTGGAGGAGGCCGTCGCCGAACGGCATCCGGCCGCCCTGGAGGAGTTCTGCGACCGGGAGACCCTGTCCGCCGGCACCCTCACCGCCGCCCTGCGGGACCTCACCCGCAGCGGCGACGGCGTGGTCGTCCTGTGCGGCTCGGCCTACCGCGACCGCGGGGTCGAACCGCTGCTGGACGCCGTCGTGGCGTACCTGCCGTCACCGCTCGACGTGCCCGCCGTACGCGGCGAGAACGGCGAGGAGCGGCCCTGCGACCCGGCGGCGCCCTTCGCGGCGCTGGCGTTCAAGGTGCACGCCACCCCGACGGGACGGCTGACGTACGTCCGGGTGTACGCGGGAACGATCGAGAAGGGAGCCACCGTGTGGGACGCGGGCGCGCGCCGCACCGAGCGGGTCGGGCGGATCCTGCGTGTGCAGGCCGACCGGCACGCCCCGTTGGAGCGTGCGGTCGCCGGTGACATCGTCGCCGTCGTCGGGCTGCGGTCGGCCCGGGCGGGCTCGACCCTGTGTGCGCCGGAGGCCCCGCTCGTGCTCGAACCGCCGAGCGTGGCCGACCCCGTCGTGTCCGTGGCGGTCGAGCCGCAACGGGCCGTCGACAGCGACCGGTTGGCGTCCGCGCTGGCCCGGCTGGCCGAGGAGGACCCCTCGCTCGTCGTCCGCACGGACCCCGAGACCGGCCAGACCCTGCTGTCCGGCATGGGTGAACTGCATCTGGAGGTCGCGGTGGAGAAGGTACGGCGCGAGCACGGCCTCGCTCTGAACACCGGCCGTCCCAGGGTTGGTTACCGGGAGACAGTTGGGCGGGGCGTGTCGGGTCTGGTCTTCCGGCACGTCAAACAGGACGGCGGGGCGGGGCAGTTCGCCCATGTCGTGCTCGACGTCGAACCCTCGCGGGAGGACTTCGAGTTCCGTTCCGCGGTGGTGGGCGGGCGCGTCCCGCAGGAGTACGTCCGCGCCGTCGAGGCCGGCTGCCGGGACGCCCTGGCCGAAGGGCCGCTCGGCGGACACCCGGTGACGGGCCTGCGCGTCACCCTCACCGACGGGGCGACGCATGTGAAGGACTCCTCTGACACGGCCTTCCGCACCGCGGGCCGGGCCGGACTCCGGGAGGCGCTGCGCGCCTGCGCGATGGTCCTCCTGGAACCGGTCGCCGAGGTCACGGTCACCGTGCCCGAGGACGCCGTGGGCGCCGTGCTCGGCGACCTCGCCGCCCGCCGCGGCAGGGTCTCCGGCTCGGCCGTGCGCGGCGGTTCGAGGGCCGTCACGGCGACCGTGCCGCTGGCCGAACTCTTCGGCTACGCCACGAGGCTGCGCAGCCGGACCCAGGGCCGCGGCACCTTCACGGCCCGTCCGACGGGGTACGCGCCGGCGCCGGCGGCGACGTCACCGCGGTGACGTGACGTCGGGGACGTGACGTAGGGGACGGAAGTCCCGGACACGAGGGGGAAGGGCCGGGCGGTCGCACCGCCCGGCCCTTCCGCCCCGCGCACCGGACTCCGCTCAGCAGTCCCTGAACTCCGGCGACTGGTTCAGCACCTGCGAGCGCACCGACGTGAAGCGGGTGTAGGTCTCGCCGTCGGCCGACTCCGGGCGGAAGGCGGCCACGCGGTGGCAGTTCTGGAAGGCCAGGGCCACGCCGAAGTGGCGTTCCAGGCTGCCGCGGATGGCGTCGCTGGCGAGGGCGCGCAGGAGCTGGCCGCGCTCCTTCTCCGACGGGGGCGGGGTCTGATTGTCGGTGAACTCGGCCTGGCCGCCGCGCAGTTCCTCGGCCAGGGAGGCGATCAGGTCGTAGGCGTAGGGGAGGGAGGCGCGGACCGTGTCCACGAAGTCCTCTTCGCGGATGTCGCCCTGTTCGGCTTCGGCGAGGAGTTTCGGCGATACGTCGAGAGACATGTGCTGCGGTTCCTGTCTGTCAGTGGGAGGAGGGGGTCAGCCGAGGGAGGCGGGACCCGGTACGAAGTCCGGGTCCACCTGAGAGGCCAGGTCGAGGCCGGTCGCCTCGTTCGCCCAGGAGCGGGCGTTGCGCAGGTGGAACTCGACCGCGTGGCGGTGGAGGGTCGGCCAGTCGCGGGGGTGGGCGTCGACCGTCTCGCGCAGGATCGACAGGGCGTGCCGGTTGTGGGGCTCCAGCGAGTCCGGGCCGCCCTCGGCGCGCCCCTGTTCGGCGGCGCGCACCCAGGGCGACTGGACCAGGTGGGTCACCAGGTCGTCGCCCACGTGTTCCTTGAGGAAGAGGAGGTCGTCCTCGCCGGTCACCTTGTTGCCGACCACGGCGATCCGGATCCCGAACTCCCGTGCGTGGTCCCGGTACTGGCGGTACACCGAGACGCCCTTGCGGGTGGGTTCGGCCACCAGGAAGGTCACGTCGAAGCGGGTGAACAGGCCCGAGGCGAACGCGTCCGCGCCGGCGGTCATGTCGACGACGACGTACTCGCCGGGGCCGTCGACCAGGTGGTTGAGGTACAGCTCCACCCCGCCCAGCTTGGAGTGGTAGCAGGCGACGCCGAGGTCGCTCTCCTCGAACGCGCCCGTCACCATGAGCGGGACGTCGCCGACCCGCCGGACGTGTCGGGCGTGCAGTTCGTCGTCGCCCAGCAGCCGCAGCAGACGTGAACCCCGGCCCGGCGGCGTGGTCTTGATCATCGCCTCGGGGGAGGCGATGCGCGGGTTGTCGCCGCGCAGGAAGTCCTTGATGTCGGCCACGTGCGCGCCCAGCGGAGGGGCGCCCAGGTCGTCGCCGTCGTGGCCCAGAGCCTCGGCGAGGTGCTGGTTGATGTCGCCGTCCACGGCCAGCACCGGTGCGCCGGAACGGGCCAGATGGCGGGAGAAGAGCGCCGACAGGGTGGTCTTGCCGCTGCCGCCCTTGCCGACGAAGGCGATCCGCACTACCGCTCCATCTTTTTGAAAATGGATGTCATGTCGGTAGGTTCTATGGCGTGCGTTCGATCACTGTCAAATCGCCCCCGTGATCAAGACCCTGACCCTTAATGCATATGATGTGCAAGTGCGTGACTACAGCATCAGGGCCGCCGGCCCGGACGACCTCGAAGGTGCGCGAGCCGTGATGCTCGACACCGTCTACCGCGACTTCGGAACCGGGTACGTGCCCCGCTGGCACGCCGACATCATCGACCCGGCCGCCGCCTACCTCGTCCCGGCCCGCCACACCCTCCTCGTCGCCCTCGACCCGGACGACCGGGCCGTCGTCGCCACCGGCGCCCTCGACTCCCGCGGCCCCGCCCACCCGCCGAACCCGCGCGAACTGGCCGAGCGCTACCCCGACGGCGACACCGCCCAACTGCGCCGGATCTACGTCCGCCCCGAGCACCGCAGGCGCGGCCTCGCCCGCCGCCTGGTCGACGAGCTGCTGGCCTTCGCGGCCGCAGACGGCGGCTACCGCTCCGTGTATCTGCACACCGACCCGGCGGTCCCGGGCGCCGAACCGTTCTGGCGCTCGATCGGCAAGGTCGTGCACGACGAACGCGAGACGACGGGCGGCGCGAGCAACGTCGTCCACTTCGAGATACCGATGGGACGGTGACCGCGATGCGCCGCCGTCACGCACTCGGCTCCCTCCTGCTCGCCCCGCTGCTCACCGCCTGCTTCGCCTCCCCGGGCGGCGACTCCGGGAGCGCCACGGGCGACGGCTCCCGGCTCCGTGTCGCCCTCGCCTTCCCGCCCGCCGAGAACCTCTCGCCGTACGGCGACGACGCCACCCTCCTCAGCCGCCTCGGTGTCAGCGAGGGCCTGACCGCCCTCGACGCCAACGGCGCCGCCACGCCCGCGCTCGCCGAGTCCTGGCGCCGCGAGAACGACCGCACCTGGCTGTTCACCCTGCGCGAGGCCGGCTTCCAGGACGGTTCCGAGGTCACCCCGGCCACCGTCGCCGCCGCCCTCACCCACGCCGGCGAGGCGAAGCCCGCCCCGGCCGCCCTCTCCGGCGTCACGCTGACGGCACAGGCGGCCGGCGACGCCGTACGCATCACCACGAGGACCCCCGACCCCGTCCTGCCGCTCCGGCTGTCCAGCCCGAGCCTCGCCGTGTTCGCCGCGAAGGCATACGGCAAGGACGGCCGCGTCGATCCCGTCGGCACCGGCGCCGGCCCCTTCGAGCTGACCGGGGTCACCGGCTCCGCCTCCGCCGCCCTCGACCGCTTCGACGACTACTGGGGCGGCCGCGCCCAGGCCCCCGGCATCGATGCCCGCTTCGTCGCCGACGGCACCGCCCGCGCCAACGCCCTGCGCACCGGCCAGGTCGACATCGCCGAGGCGGTCCCGGTCGCCCAGGCCGCCACCCTCGACGAGGCCACCGTCGAGGAGACCGCCACCACCCGCACCACGAGCCTGCACCTCAACACCCGGTCCGGCCCCTTCAGGGACCCGAAGCTGCGCGCCGCCGCCCGCGCGGCCGTCGACAGCTCCGCCGTCGTCAAGGGCGTCTTCGAGGGCCACGCCGATCCCGGCGCCGGCCTCTACGGACCGGCCGTGACGTGGGCCGAGGGCAAGCGCGTACGGCCCGCCGGGCGCGCGGCCGCCGCGGACCCGCACGGCACCGCCGTCACCCTCGCCACCTACGACAACCGGCCCGAACTCCCGGAGACCGCCCAGGTGCTGCAACAGCAGCTCCGCAGAGCCGGGTTCCGGGTCACGCTGGTGGTCCGTGAGTACGCGCGGCTCGAAAGCGACGTGCTCGCCGGGAAGTTCGACGGGTTCGTCGGCGCCCGCAACAGCCTCGTCGACACCGGCGACCCCGTCGGCGTCCTCGCGAGCGACCACACCTGCGACGGCGGCTACAACCTGGCCCGGCTGTGCGACGGGAAGGTCGACCGGGCGGTCGCCGAGGCCGACGCCGTGGCCGACACCGGTGCGCGGCAGGACGCGGCGATGCGCGCCGAGGCGGCGGTCCTCGGCACCGACGCCGTGGTGCCGCTGGCCCACCAGAGGATCATCACCGGTGTCGCCACCGGCGTCCGGGGCGTGCTGCTCGACCCGTACGAACGGACGCTGGTCGGCCCCGGAACGCGACGCTGACCCGTGGCGCACCGCGTGGCCACCCTGCTGTGGCGTGTCCTGCTCGCGGCGGCCCTGGTGTGCGGGATCGGCCTGCTGCCGTGGCTGTCGCGCACCGACCCCGCGCTCACCGTGCTCAAGGCGCGCTCCGCGGACCGCGCCCCGACACCGCGGGTCCTGGCCGACATCCGGGACCGGCTGGGCCTGGACGAAGGCCCCGTGCACCTGCTGGGCCAGTGGCTCGGCGGGCTGCCCCGCGGGGACGCCGGCCGGTCATGGCTGAACGGCACCCAGGTCGCCCCGACCGTCGCCCAGGCACTCGGGGTGTCCCTGCTGCTGGTGACGGTGGCGCTCGCGGTCGCCGCCGGTACCGCCGCCCTGGTGTGCGCCCGTACCCTGTGGCTCGGCGCGCACGGCCGCCTCGACGGACGGCGGACCCGGGGCGGCGCCTCGGCGATGCTCGCCGCACTGCCCGAGTTCCTCACCGCCTCCGTGCTCGCCACCGTCGTCGGCGTACAGCTCGGCTGGCTGCCCGCCCTCGGCTGGTACGGGCCACGGTGGACGATCCTGCCCGCCCTCGCCCTGGGTCTGCCCGCCGGAGCCGTGCTCGGGCGGCTGCTCGACGACCTGCTGCCCGGCGCCCTCGCCGAACCCTGGGCGGCGGCCGCGGCGGCCCGCGGACTGCCGGGCCGCACCGTCGCCGCCAAGGCGGTCCGCCGCTGCCTCCCCGCACTGCTGCCGAACCTGGGCCTGTTCGTCGTCGGCCTCACGGCCGGATCCGTCGCCGTGGAGCAGATCTACGACATCCCGGGCCTCGGCCGCACCACCCTCCAGGCCGCCCTCGCCCAGGACCTGCCGGTGCTCCAGGCCGGCACCCTCGCCCTGCTGCTCCTCGCGGCCGTCGCCACCGGCCTCGCGGCACTCACCGTCCGCCTCCTGACCAGCCCGGCCCTGCGGGACGGCGCCCTCGACTCCCTGCACCGCCCCCGACGGCCCGCCCGCGGCACCCGGCCCCTCCTGTACGGCGGTCTCCTGGCCGCCGTCGTCGTGCTCGGCCTGCCCCGCGACCCGCTCGCCCTCGACACCGGGGCCCGGCTCCAACCCCCCTCCTGGGCCCACCCGTTCGGCACCGACGCGCTCGGCCGGGACCTGCTCGCCCGGGTCGGGCACGGGGCCCTCGACACCCTGCTGACCGCCCTCGCCGTCAGCGTCACCGCGCTGGCGGCCGGCGTCCTGCTCGGGCTGCTGCCCCGGCTGTCCGGTCCGCTCGTCGACACCGTCAACGCCGTACCGCCGGTGCTCGCCGCGCTGCTCGTGACCGCCGTCGCCGGGAGCGGTGCCGCCACGCCCGCGATCGCCGTCGCCACCGTCTCCTGGGCGGCGCTCGCCGCGCACACCTCCGCGCTGCTCCGGCAGGAACGCGCCACCTCGCACCTCGCGGCCACCCGGGCCCTGGGCGCCGGCCGCCGGTACCTGCTGCGGCACGAACTGCTGCCCGCGATCCTGCCGCCCGTCACCCGGCACGCCCTGCTGCGCCTGCCCGGTGTCGCGCTCGCCCTCGCGTCCCTCGGCTTCCTCGGCCTCGGCGCCCAGCCGCCCGCCCCGGAGTGGGGCCTGCTCCTGGCCGAGAACCAGCCCTACGCCGAACGCGCCCCCTGGGCCGTCCTCGCCCCCGCCGCCGCACTCGCCCTGCTGGGCGCGCTCGCGGTGAGCGCGGCGGACGGGGTGCGGTGGCCGCGCCGGCGCCCACGTCCTCGTACCGCCACCCCGTGCGCATCCGCCCGGGAGCCGGCGGAGGGGGAGGCCCGATGACGTCGACGCCGGTCGGTGCGCCGCGGACCGCGGCCCGGCTCTCGCCGCTGCTGCGGCTGCTGATCCTCACCCAACTCGCCTTCAACATCGGCTTCTTCGCGGTGCTGCCCTTCCTGGCCGAACACCTCGGGCAGGCCGTCGGGATGGCGGGGTGGCTCGTCGGGTTCGTACTCGGGCTGAGGACCTTCAGTCAGCAGGGGCTGTTCGTGGTGGGCGGGGCGCTCGCCGACCGGTACGGGATCCGGCCGGTCGTCCTCGCCGGCTGCGCGCTGCGGATCGCCGGGTTCGCGTGGCTGGGGTACGCCGAACGGACCGGCGCGGTCATCGGGGCCGTGCTGCTCATCGGGTTCGCGGCCGCGCTGTTCTCGCCGGCGGTGGAGTCGGAGGTCGCACGGCAGGCCGTCGTCCACGAGGAGGCGGGCGGTCGACGGAACCGGGTGCTGGCGCTGTTCACCGTCGCCGGGCAGGCGGGGGCGTTCGTCGGGCCGTTGCTGGGAGCGCTGCTGCTGGCGGTGGACTTCCGCACGGTGTGCCTGGCGGGCGCCGGGATCTTCGTGCTCGTCCTCGCCGGGCACGCGTGGATGCTGCCCCAGCACATCCCCGGCCGCCAACGGGTCGCTCTGCGCGGCGGGTTGGGAACTCTGCTCCGCAACCGCCGCTTCCTCGCCCTGTGCTGCGCGTACGGCGCCTACCTGCTCGCCTACAACCAGCTCTACCTCGCCCTCCCCGCCGAGGTGGAGCGCGCGACCGGCTCGCAGGCGGCGCTGGCCTGGCTGTTCGCCCTGTCCTCGCTGCTGGTGGTGACCGCCCAGCTCCCCGTCACCCGCTGGGCCGGCTCCCGGCTGCCGCTGCGCCGGTCGATGGCGGCCGGGCTCCTGCTGATCGGCGCCGGGTTCGCGGTCGTCGCGGTGTCCCGGCCCGCCGACCGGACCGGTACGGCGGGACTGCTGCCCTCGGCCGGCTTCGTCGTCCTGCTCACCTTCGGGCAGATGCTCGTCGCGCCGGTGGCCCGGGCGTGGGTGCCCGACCTCGCGGACCCGGGGCGACTCGGCCTCTACACCGGGGCGCTCTCCTCGGTCTCCGGCCTGGTCGTCCTGATCGGCAGCTCTGTCACGGGCTCACTCCTGGACGCGGGCCTGCCGGCCGCGGTGCCGTGGCTGCTGCTGGCGGCGGTGCCGGTGGCGGCGGTGGGACTGCTGCCCCTGCCGGAGGACGCGGGGTCGCGGCGATAGGGTCCACCCCATGGAGACTCAGGACATCCGGGTGGAGATCGCCCGGGAGGCCGACCAGGAACTCGTCGACGCCTTCGCGCGGATGCTGCCGCAGTTGTCCTCGACGGCCGAGGCCCTCGACCTCGCCGCGCTCGGCCGCATCCTGGCCTGCGACGCCAACACCATGCTGCTCGCCAGGTCCACGTCCGGGTCGGTCGTGGGCACCCTCACCCTCGTGATGTTCCCGGCGCCCGCGGGACTGCGGGCCCGCATCGAGGATGTGATCGTCGACCACGAGGCACGCGGCCAGGGCATCGCCGGACTGCTGATCAGGGAGGCCATCCGGCTCGCCCGGGAAGCCGGGGCCCGCACCGTCGACCTGACCTCCCGCCCCGACCGGGCGGCCGCCAACCGGCTGTACGAGCGCCAGGGCTTCCGCCAGCGGGAGTCGACGGTCTACCGGGTACCCCTGAAGGGCTGACCGACGGCCTGCGGGGCGGGTGTCAGGGATCAGCCCCGGAAGTCTTCCGCTTGAAAGGCTGAGCCCCCTTCAGCGGGCGACCGGCTCCGGTGCGGATGCAGAGGTCGGCTTCGGAAGTTCCCGGCCGCGCCCCGTCCCACGGTCACCGCGTGAGCCGCCGTGCGGTCCCCGGCCACCGAGGGGCTGCCCCTCTGGATCCGGCCGCTCGCGGTGCACGCGCCGGACCGCCTTCCGTTGCCTCGGCCGGGGTCCTCCCGCCTGGGAGGGCGCCGTGACCGGCGGCCGCTCTCACGCCACGCTCTCTCGGGAGCCGGCGGCTTGTGGAGCAGGCGTCGGGCTGCCCTCCGTTTGCCCCGACCGCGGTCCTGGCGGGCGGTCGCCGGCGGCCGTCGCGCCATGCCTCGGACGCCGGAGCCTCGCGGTGCGGGCGTCGGGCTGTCTTCCGATGTCCCGCCCCGACCTCAGGACGCCACGACCTGCGGGGCCGGTGTCGGGACCAGGTCCAGGAGTTCCTCCACCGCCGCCTGGTCCGCGCGGTGGGTGCGCCACAGCCACAGGACGTCCCGGCCGAAGGACCAGACCAGCGTGGACAGGGCCAGCGCCACCACACCGAAGGTCGCCGCGAACGACAGGTACCCGGAGGCGGCCACCAGCAGCAGGATGCCCTGGAGCGCGGCCACCGTCTTGCGGGCCATGCTCGGCGGCAGCGGGGCGTTGAGCCAGTTCCAGACGCGGGCCGCGGCCACGAAGCCGTAGCGCATGGCGCCGATGAGCAGGACCCACGGGCCCTGGGACATCGACACGTACACGCTGAGCACCAGGATCAGGAACGCGTCGACCTCCATGTCGAACCGCGCGCCCAGCGGGGTCGACGTGCCCGTCGCGCGGGCCACCTTGCCGTCGACGCCGTCGAGGATCAGGGCCACTGCCGTCAGCCCGACGAAGAGGGTGACCGGCGGGGAGTCCTGGTAGGAGTCGGCGACCAGGGCCGTGACCCCGCCCACCAGGGTGGCCCGGCCGAGCGTCACCCGGTTGGCGGGTCCGAAGGACCGCGGCCGGGTGCGGTGCAGCGCCCTGGAGAGCACGGCCCAGGTGGCGACGGCGAAGGCGAGGCCGGTCAGCCAGCCCGCCGGCCCCATGCCGATCGCCGTGCCGAGCAGGGCCAGCAACAGGATCTGCACGCCCGCTCCGACAGCGGTCTCCTGCTGGACCAGCCTTGCCTCGTAAGTGTTGTTCAGGGCCACCGCACATTCCTCCGGCCAGATGACAGAGTCGATCAAGGCCGCGTACTGTGCGCGGCCTGTGCACATCTCGGTACGTGAACGAGGTACGTGCACGGGTTGCCGATCGTTCAGGAGGTTCTCGATGAAGCCCGCCGCACGCGCGTTCTGGCTCCGCTCCCCGGGTGAGGGCGAGATACGGGAGGCTCCCCTTCCGGCCCTCGGCGAGGACGAGGTGCTGGTCCGCTCGCTGTACTCGGGAGTCAGCAGGGGCACGGAGACACTCGTGTTCCGCGGCGGGGTCCCCGAGAGCCAGCACGCGGCCATGCGGGCACCGTTCCAGGAGGGCGACTTCCCCGGTCCCGTGAAGTACGGCTACCTCAGCGTGGGGCTGGTCGAGGAGGGGCCCGCCGCGCTGAAGGGCAGGACCGTCTTCTGTCTGTACCCGCATCAGACGCGGTACGTAGTGCCCGCGAGCGCCGTGACGGTCGTACCGGACGACGTGCCCGCCCGGCGGGCCGTCCTCGCCGGCACCGTCGAGACCGCCGTGAACGCCCTGTGGGACGCGGCGCCCCTGGTGGGCGACCGGATCGCGGTGGTCGGCGGCGGCATGGTCGGCAGCTCGGTCGCCGCGCTCCTGGCCCGCTTCCCCGGCGTGCGGGTCCAGTTGGTGGACGCCGACCCGGCCCGCGCCGCGACCGCCGAAGCCCTCGGCGTCGGTTTCGCGGTCCCCGCGGACGCCCTCGGCGACTGCGACCTGGTCGTCCACGCCAGCGCCACCGAACAGGGCCTCGCCCGCTCGCTGGAACTGCTCAGGCCCGAGGGCACCGCCCTCGAACTGAGCTGGTACGGCGACCGGAAGGTCGCCCTCCCGCTCGGCGAGGCCTTCCACTCCCGGCGCCTCGTCATCCGCAGCAGCCAGGTCGGCACCGTCTCCCCGGCCCGGGCGAACCGCAGCTACGGCGACCGGCTCGCCCTCGCCCTCGAGCTGCTGGCCGATCCGGCGCTCGACGCCCTCATCACGGGGGAAAGCGCGTTCGAAGAACTGCCGGAGGTGATGCCCGCGCTGGCCAGTGGGGAGATTCCGGCCCTCTGTCACCTCGTGAGGTACGGCAAGAGCGCCTGACCTGAGAAAAGAGTGAGATCCGGCTGAACGCGGGGAAGCGGAGAGCCGTACTACACGGCATCCCCCGGCAGGGATCAGCCGGAGGACCAGACGCGCCGCACCTGGAGGGTCGTCCGTTGTTCAGCATCACCGTCCGCGATCACATCATGATCGCCCACAGCTTCCGCGGCGAGGTCTTCGGGCCCGCGCAGCGTCTGCACGGAGCGACGTTCCTGGTGGACGCCACCTTCCGGCGCCAAGAGCTGGACGACGACAACATCGTCGTCGACATCGGACTGGCCACCCAGGAACTCGGTGCCGTCGTCAGCGAGTTGAACTACCGCAACCTCGACAACGAACCCGACTTCGCCGGGATCAACACCTCCACGGAGTTCCTGGCGAAGGTCATCGCGGACCGGCTCGCCGAACGCATCGAGAAGGGCGCGCTCGGCGAGGGCGCCAAGGGCCTCGCGGGCCTGACCGTCACCCTGCACGAGTCGCATGTCGCCTGGGCGAGTTACGAGCGTGCCCTGTGACCGACATGACCACCGGGCGGACGGCCACACTCGACTACGTGCCCGTGCAGCACACCGCCCTCAAGAAGGCCGAGATCATCCCGATGTCCCTGCGCTCCGTGCACTTCGTGATGCCGGGCGGCGTGGACGACCCGACCGCGCCGAGCGGCGGCAACGCCTACGACCGGCGGGTCTGCCTGGACCTGCCCGGCTTCGGCTGGCAGGTCGAGCGGCACGCGGTGGCCGGGAGCTGGCCCCGCCCCGGAGCGGCGGCCCGTACCGAACTGGCCCGCACCCTGCGGGACCTGCCCGACGACACCGTCGTCCTCGTCGACGGCCTGGTGGCCTGCGGGGTCCCGGAGATCGTCGTCCCCGAGGCGCAGCGGCTGCACCTCGCCGTCCTGGTCCACCTGCCGCTCGGCGACGAGACCGGACTCGAACCCGCACTCGCCCTCGAACTGGACGCCAGGGAACGCGAGGTGCTGCGGGCCGTGTCCGCCGTGGTCGCCACCAGCGACTGGGCCGTACGGCGCCTCGTCTCCCACCACGGCCTCGCCCCCGAGCGGGTCCACGTCGCCACCCCGGGCGCCGACATCGCCCCGCTGGCCTCCGGCACCGACGGTGTCTCCCGGCTGCTGTGTGTGGCCGCGGTGACCCCCCGCAAGGGACAGCACCGGCTGATCGAGGCCCTGGCCGGCGCCCAGGACCTGCCGTGGAGCTGCGTCTGCGTCGGCGGGATCACCCAGGACCCCGAGTACGTCGCACATCTGCGGACGCTCATCAAGAAGTACGGCCTCCAGGACCGCCTGCACCTCGCCGGACCGCAGGCCGGGGCCGAGCTCGACGCCAGCTACCACGCCGCCGACCTGATGGTCCTCACCTCCTACGCCGAGACCTACGGCATGGCGGTCACCGAGGCCCTCGCCCGCGGCATCCCGGTGCTGGCCACCGACGTCGGCGGAGTGGCCGAGGCGGTCGGCCGCGCGCCCGACGGCGGGGTGCCCGGCATCCTCGTGCCGCCGGAGGACCCCGCCGCCCTCGCCGCCGAACTGCGCGGCTGGTTCGGCGAGGCGGACGTACGGCGCAGGCTCAAGGCGGCTGCCCGGGGCCGGCGGGCCGCCCTGGACGGCTGGGCGACCACCGCCCGCAGCCTGGCCGGGGTGCTCGGCCGGCTCCCCAGCGAGCCCAGGAGGGCGGCATGAGGAAGACGGCGACCGAGCAGAGCGGCAGGATCCCGGCCCAGCCGGGCCCCCGGGAGGTGGCGATGCAGGCCGGTGTCCCCTCCGACACGGATTCGGTGATCCCCGGTGCCGGTCCCAGCACCCGCCCCGGTGAGCGTCCGACCGTACGCCTGCGGGACGCGGGGCCCGACGACGCTCCCCGGTACGCCCCCGAGTGGCTGGAGCTGCGGGAAGGGCCCGACGCGGCCGCCCGGGCGACGGACCTGCTCGACCCGCTGCGGATCCGGCTGGCCAACCTGCCCGGCAAGGCCGGGCTGGTCATCCACGACCTGGGCTGCGGCACCGGCTCGATGGGCCGCTGGCTGGCGCCCCGCCTGGACGGCCCCCAGCACTGGATCCTGCACGACCGGGACCCCTACCTGCTGCACTTCGCGGCCGTCGCCTCCCCGCGCTCCGCGGCCGACGGCAGCCGGGTCACCGTGGAGACACGGCGCGGCGACGTCGGCCTGCTCACCCCGGACGCCCTCGCCGGCGCCTCTCTGGTGACGGCCTCCGCCCTCCTGGACGTGCTGACCCGCGAGGAGATCGACACCCTCGCCGCCGCCTGCACGGGCGCCGGCTGCCCGGCCCTGCTCACCCTGTCCGTGGCGGGCCGCGTCGAACTCGACCCGGCCGACCCGCTGGACGAGGAGATCGCCGACGCGTTCAACGCCCACCAGCGGCGCGGCGCACTGCTCGGCCCCGACGCCGTCACCGTCGCCTGCGAGGCGTTCTCCGAACGGGGCGCGACGGTACGCCTGCACCCGAGCGCCTGGCGTCTGGGGCCCGCCGAGTCCGCGCTCACCGCGCAGTGGCTGCGCGGCTGGGTCGGCGCGGCCGTCGAGGAACGCCCCGAACTGAAGGAGCGCGCCGAGCCCTACCTCCGGGAGCGTCTGGAGGCGTGCCGCGCCGGTGAGTTGAAGGCCGTCGTCCACCACAGCGACCTGCTGGCGCTGTCCCGTCCGACGGGCGGAGCGTCATGAGCGTGGAGACGGTGCGGCCGGAGCCGGCCCGCACCGAGGCAGGTCTGCCGGTACGGCGACCCGCGGAACCGGCCGGTCCTGCCCCCCTCTCCCACCGGGCCCGCACCCTGCGCGCCGAGGTGGTCCGGACCCGGGACGACGTGCTCACGGCACGGACCGAGGCGCTGGTGGCCCGGGCCGACATCCTCGAAGCGGCCGGTGTGCCCGCCGCGGACCTCACCGAGGCCGCCGTCTCCCGGGACCGGATCGGTGTGATCGTGGCCGAGGCCCGGCCCCGCCGGCGCACCGGTCTGCGCGCGGTGCTGAACTCCCGCGCGCTGCGCACCCACTTCGGCACCGTCGCCGGCGTCACCATCCTCGCTCTCCTGCTGTGGCGCCTCGGCACCGGCGTCTTCCTGGACGGGCTGCGCCGGATCGACGCTCCCGCTCTGCTGGCGGCCCTCGCGATCGGCGTCCTGACCACCGTCTTCAGCGCCTGGCGCTGGCAGTTGGTGGCCCGCGGGCTGCGCATCCGGCTGCCGCTCGGCGAGGCCGTGGCGGACTACTACCGGGCCCTGTTCCTGAACGCGGCCCTGCCGGGCGGTGTGCTCGGCGATGTGCACCGCGCGGTACGGCACGGGCAGAGCGCGGGCGACATGGGCCGCGGAGTGCGGGCCGTCGTCCTCGAACGGGTCGCCGGACAGATCGCGTTGGCGGTCGTCGGCGGTGCCGTGCTGCTCACCATGGACTCCCCGGTGCTGGCCGAGGCCCGCCACCTCGCCCCCCTGGCCGGCCTCGCCGCCCTCGGCGCGCTCGCCGTCGTTGTGGCCCTGCGGATGAACCGGACCCGCCCCCACCGCCCCGGGCGGGCCCTGGGCTCGACCCTCGGCGAGGCCCGCGAGGCACTGCTGTCCCGCCGCAACTGGCCCGGCGTCGCCCTCTCCTCGGTCGTCGTCCTCGCCGGACACCTCGGGATGTTCGTGCTCGCCGCCCGCATCGCGGGCTCCGGGGCCTCCGTCGCCGTCCTGCTGCCGCTGGCCGTGCTCGCCCTGCTCGCCATGGGACTGCCCCTGAACATCGGCGGGTTCGGCCCCCGCGAGGGCGTCACCGCCTGGGCGTTCGCCGCCATGGGCCTCGGCGCGGGAGCCGGCCTCGCGACGGCGATCGTGTACGGCGTCCTCAGCTTCGTGGCGAGCCTGCCGGGCGCGGCCGTCCTGGTCGTCCGCTGGTACCAGGGTCTGCGGCGCCCGGCGACGACTCACCCGGCGTCGGATTCCGTCAGCATCGAGAAATACGTCCCGAAGGATGCCGCGAGGCTCTCCAACAAGGCTTTCCCCTTTTCCGCCGTGCCCAGTGAAGGGCGCCCGATGACACCGGAATCGGTGTAACCGGACATGCCGAGGGTGAGGAGATGACGACGGTCGTCCGCGACGAAATCGGAGGTCTCGTAACCGGGGCGCAGACATTCCGGGTGCGCGTGCAGAAGAATGGAGGTCTCGATTTCTCCCGCGTGCATGTCGGTGAGCAGCGAGGTGAGCACTCCCGCCTCCGTACGGGCGGTCTCCCAGTCCTCCGCGGCCGGGAACAGCGCCATCCGCTCCCCGCGGGCGGAGGTCTCCTGCACGACGTTGCCCAGCACGTAGTTGCCCCCGTGCCCGTTGACCACGACCAGGGCCTCGACGCCCGAGCGGCGCAGCGAGGCGGCTATGTCCCGAACCACCGAGTGAAGGGTGACGGCGGAGATGCTGACGGTCCCCGGCCAGGCCGCGTGCTCGTGCGAGCAGGAGACCGTCACCGGGGGGAGGAGGTGCACCGGGTACGCCGCGGCGATCTGCCGCGCGACGGCACAGGCGACGAGGGTGTCGGTCGCCAGGGGCAGGTACGGACCGTGCTGTTCGAAGCTCCCGACCGGAAGGACGGCGACCTGCGTTGAGACGCCCGCTCCCCGTGTCCGTACGTCCTCCGTAGTGTCCGCCGGCAACAGACCGTACGCCGTCGACCGCATTCCCGAACCGCTCATCTTTTCACGGCCTTTCGTCTCTGCTTAGGAAACAGATCATGACAGACAAAGTTGGCGTCCTCGGCAAGAAGGCACCACAGCGCACCGGCGTGGAACGCGTGGTGAATGCCCCGCTGCCCACCGTGTACGGGAAATTCCAGGCGATCGGCTACCTCGATCACGACCGCGGTGACGAACAAGTCGCCCTGGTCCACGGCGACATAGGCGCGGACGACGTCCTCGTGCGACTGCATTCCGAGTGCCTGACCGGTGACGCGTTCGGCTCCCAGCACTGCGAGTGCGGTGACCAGCTCGACGCCGCGCTGCGGGCCGTCGTCAAGGCGGGCAGCGGCATCGTCGTCTATCTGCGGGGCCACGAAGGCCGGGGCATCGGCCTGCTCGCCAAGCTGCGCGCGATGGCGCTCCAGGCGGAGGGCCTGGACACCGTCGAGGCGAACCTCGCGCTCGGCCTGCCGGTGGACTCCCGCGACTACGGCGTCGCCGCCGGGATCTTCCACGACCTCGGCGTGAACTCGGTCCGCCTGATGTCCAACAACCCGCGCAAGCGCGAGGCCCTGCAACGGCACGGCATCGAGGTCTCCGAGACGGTGCCGCTGCTCATTACACCGTGCGAGAGCAACATCACCTACCTGCGCACCAAGCGGGAGCGCATGGACCACCACCTGCCCCACCTGGACGCGGTGGCCCACCTGTCCTGACCGCCGGGGGTGAAGGGGAGTACCGATGACCCCGCGCACGGCCGACGTCGTCGTCATCGGCGGCGGCGTCATGGGCACGAGCATCGCCCGCCACCTGGCGTGTGCGGGCGTCCCCGACGTGGTCCTCGTCGAGCGGGACGAACTCGCCTCCGGCTCCACCTCGAAGGCGGCGGGCGGGGTGCGGGCGCAGTTCTCGGACGAGCTCAACATCCGCCTCGGGGCACGCAGCCTGGAGGCGTTCGGCCGCTTCGAGGAAGACACCGGGCAGCACATCGGGCTGCACCGGGTCGGGTACCTGTTCCTGCTGTCGACGCCCGAGGAGGTCGCCTCCTTCGAGGCGAGCGTCCGGCTCCAGAACTCCCTCGGCGTCCCGAGCCGCATGATCGACCCGGCCGAGGCGCGCAGGCTCTCCCCGCTCATCACCACCGACGGCCTCCTCGCCGCCGTCTTCTCGCCCGAGGACGGCCACTGCACCCCCGAATCCGTCGTCCACGGCTACGCGGCCGACGCCCGCCGCCACGGCGCCACCGTCCTGCGGCACACCGAGGTCACCGGCATCGAGGTGCGCGGCCAGGACATCACGGCCGTCGTCACAACCAGGGGCCGGATCGCCACCTCCACGGTGATCTGCGCGGCCGGCGCCTGGTCGCGGGCCGTCGGCGCGATGGCCGGCGTGGACCTGCCCGTCGAGCCGCTGCGCCGCCAGATCGCGGTCACCGCACCGGTCCCGCAACTGCCGCCCACCCTCCCCATGACCATCGACTTCACCACCAGCCTCTACTTCCACGGCGAAGGCCCCGGCCTCCTGCTCGGCATGTCCGACCCCGACGAGAGGCCCGGCTTCGACACCGCCCCGCACGACCGCTGGATCCCCCGTCTGGCCGAGGCCATGCGGCACCGCGCCCCCGCCCTGCTCGACCTGCGCCGCACCGGCGGCTGGGCCGGCCTGTACGAGATCACCCCGGACCACAACGCCCTGATCGGCGAGGCCACTTCGGTCTCCCGCTTCCTGTACGCGACGGGCTTCTCCGGCCACGGGTTCCTCCAGGGACCGGCCGTCGGCGAGGTCGTCCGCGACCTGTACCTCGGCCGCGTACCCTTCGTGGACATCAGCCCGCTCAGCGCCGGCCGGTTCGCGGCCGACGCCCCGCGCCCGGAGGCCAACCGCGTATGACCGAGCTCCACCTGTGGCTGCGCCACGAGGTCCGTTCCACCGAGCGGCGCACGCCCGTCGTGCCGTCCGACGCCCGGCGCCTCGTCGACAGCGGCGTGACGGTGACCGTGGAGGAGTCACCGCAGCGGATCTTCCCGGTCGAGCAGTACGAGGCGGCCGGCTGCGGTGTGGCCCCCGCGGGTTCGTGGGCCTCCCGGGCACCGCAGGACGCCGTCGTCGTCGGCCTGAAGGAACTCCCCGACGAGCCCGCCGCCCTGACGCACCGGCACGTCTTCTTCGGGCACGCCTACAAGGAGCAGCCGGGCGCCCGCGACCTGCTGCGCCGGTTCGCCGCCGGGGGAGGGGCCCTCCTCGACCTGGAGTACCTGGTCGACGACCACGGCCGCAGGCTGGCCGCCTTCGGCTACTGGGCGGGTTACCTGGGCGCGGCCCTGGCCGTGCTCCAGCACCGGGGCAGGCTGTCCGCGCCCCTCACACCCACCTCGCAGGAGGAACTGGAGCAGGCGCTGCGGCCCGTGGCCGGGGACGAGGAGTTCACGGCGCTGGTGATCGGGGCGCTGGGCCGCAGCGGACGGGGTGCCCGCGTCGCGCTGCGGGCCGCCGGGATCGAGCCCACCTGCTGGGACCTCGACGAGACCCGGGACCTGGACCGCGCGGCCCTGCTCGCCCACGACGTGCTGGTGAACTGCGTCCTCGCCACCAGCCCGATCCCGCCGTTCGTCCGCGAGGCGGATCTGGAGGACCCGGCCCGCCGGCTGCGCACCCTCTCCGACGTCACCTGCGACGTCGGCTCCCCTCTGAACGTCCTGCCGGTCTACGACCGCACCACCGAGTGGGCCGAGCCGGTCCGCCGGCTGCACAAGGAACCCCCGCTCGACCTGATCGCCATCGACAACCTGCCGTCCCTGCTCCCCGAGGAGTCCAGCGTCGGGTTCTCGGGCTCCCTGCTGCCCCTGCTGCTGGAGTTCGGGGCCGGCGGCCCGTGGGGACGCGCTCTGGACCGGTTCCACCAGGCGTGCCGTGAACTCGGCATCGAGGACGGGGAGTTCCACCGTGACTGACCTGGTACCCGCGACCGGCACCGTCCACTGGATCGGCGCCGGGCTCTCCACCGGCAGCGGTCTGGCCGCGCTGTGCGACACGGCCGACCGGGTGCTGCTGTGGCACCGCACCGAGGAGCGGGCGGAGCAGGCCCTCGAAGGGCTGCGGCTGGGCGGACGGGCCGCGCCCCGCGCCTGGACGCTGTCCGCGCTCGCGGCCGAACTGGCGCCCGGTGACGTCGTGGTGTCGATGCTGCCCGCGTCCGAGCACGCGGGGATCCTCGCCGCCTGCGTGCGCGAGCAGGCCCACTTCGCCTGCTCCAGCTATGTGTCCGACGCCGTCCTCGACCACGTGCCGGCGGCCCGGGACGCGGGGCTCGTCGTCCTCACCGAGGCGGGCCTCGACCCCGGCGTCGACCACCTCTTCGCGCACAGCCTCGTCGCCCGGGCCCGCGCGGCGATCGGTGACGGGACACCGGCGTCGTACCACCTCACCTCCTACTGCGGCGGTGTGCCCGCCGTCCCCAATGAGTTCAGGTACCGCTTCAGCTGGGCCCCCGCCGGAGTCCTCAACGCCCTGCGCTCACCGGCCCGTTACATCGACCACGGCACCCCGGTCACCGCCGGGCGCCCCTGGGAGGCGACCCGGCGGCATGTCGTGGACGGTGAGACCTTCGAGGTCTACCCCAACCGCGACAGCGTCCCCTTCGTCGAGCAGTACGGGCTGCCGGCCGCCTGGACACCGCGGACCTTCGTGCGCGGGACCCTGCGTCTGGACGGCTGGCTGCGGGCCTGGGAGCCGGTCTTCGAGGAGCTGCGAACCGGCGACGACACCCGGATCGCCGCCCTGGCGCGGGAGCTGGCGGCCACGTACCCGACGACGGACGCCGACCGCGACCGGGTCGTCCTCGCCGTCTCCCTCGACGTGCGCGCCGAGGACGGCCGCACCTGGTCCGGCGGCTACCTCCTCGACCTGGTGGGCGACGACGAGGACAGCGCCATGGCCCGTTGTGTCTCCCGCACCCTCGCCCTGGGCGTCGGCCACATCCTGGACGGCTCGCTCCCGGCCGGACTGAACCGTGCCGCCGAGACCGCGGCCCGCTCGGAGCAGTGGCTGGGCGAACTGGCCCGCGGCGGCGTGCACTTCACGCTGCGCGTCGACCAGTAGGCGGCACGGCCCACCGGGCGGTCGGACAGGTCCTACGCCACGACCGCCTCGTGGACCAGCCGTTTGAGGTCGGGGAAGAGCTTCAGCGTCTTCGGCCGCACCTGGGTGTGGAACTGCACGGTCAGATCGCGGACCGGGTCGACCCAGAACGTCGTGGACGCCGCCCCGCTCCAGCCGAAGGTACCGGCGGTCGAGGGTGCCAGGGTGCGGGCCGGGTCGATCACCACCGAGACACCGAGGCCGAAGCCGACGCCGTCGTTGCCGGGCTCGTCGTGGGCCGGTTTGGTGCCGAACGCGCGCAGGTCGGCGCCGCCCGGGAGGTGGTTGGACGTCATCAGGTCCACCGTCGCGGCCGACAGCAGGCGGGTGCCGCCCAGTTCGCCCCGGCGGCGCAGCAGCTCCGCGAACCGGTGGACGTCGTACGCCGACGCCGCCAGGCCGCCGCTGCCGGACAGCAGGCGGGGGCGGCCACGCAGCGGCAGTCCGGGGACCGGCTCGATGGAGCCGTCGTCCTTCTCGCCGTACAACTCCGCCAGCCGGTCCGCCTGTTCGTCCGGCACCCAGAAGCCGGCGTCGGTCATCCCGAGCGGGCCGAAGACGCGCTCGGCGAAGAAGGCGTCCAGGGTCTGGCCGGACGCGACCTCGATGACCCGGCCCAGGACGTTGGAGGCGACCGAGTAGTTCCACTGGGTGCCCGGCTCGAACTGGAGCGGCAGGCTCGCGTACACGTCGACGGTCTTCGCGAGGTCGGAGCCGGGCAGCACGGACGACTCCAGGCCGGCCTCCCGGTAGAGGGCGTCGACCGGGTGGGAGTGGTAGAAGGCGAAGGTCAGGCCCGCGGTGTGGGTCATCAGATGCCGGATGAGGACCGGGCCGTCCGCGGGGCGGGTCGTGACGTCGTCGCCGGAGCCGTCCACGTAGACGCGGGGCCGCGCGAACGCCGGCAGGTACTCGGCGACCGGGTCGTCCAGCGACAGCCTGCCCTCCTCGACCAGCATCAGGGCGGCCACCGAGGTGACCGGCTTGGTCATCGAGTAGATCCGCCACAGGGTGTCGGCCTCGACCGGCAGGCCGGCTGCGAGGTCACGGTGGCCGTGCGTGGTGAGGTGGGCGACGCGTCCGCCGCGGGCGACGGACACCAGGAAGCCGGGTATGCGGCCCTCGTCGACATAGTGGGCGAAGTGCCGGTCGAGGCGGTCGAGCGCCTTCTCGTCCAGTCCCACCTCACCGGGATCGACCTCTTGTCGAAGCTGTGCCATCGCTCTCCTCCGTCGCAGCGTCGAGGTGCGGACCGACCTACCCGGCCCGGACCGCCTCAGACATCATCGTCGCTCAGAAAACCGCGACGAGCTGCGGGTCTGCCGGGAATCCGGGGGCGCGGGAATGCCCGGCCGGGCCGGGCCGGTTGACCGAGTCATGACCGAGGACGCGACACAGGACGCACTGCTCCGACTGCTCTCCGAGAGCCACGGCGGGGTGTTGACCACCCTCAAGCGCGACGGCCGCCCCCAGCTGTCGAACGTCACGCACGCCTACTACCCCGACGAGCGGATCATCCGGGTCTCCCTGACCGACGACCGCGCCAAGACCCGTAATCTGCGCCGGGATCCCCGTGCCTCGTACCACGTGACGACGGCGGACCGGTGGGCGTACACCGTCGCCGAGGGCACGGCCGAGCTCACGCCCGTGGCCCAGGACCCGCACGACGACACGGTCGAGGAACTCGTCCGCCTGTACCGGGACGTCCAGGGCGAACACCCCGACTGGGACGACTACCGGGCAGCGATGGTCCGCGACCGGCGACTGGTGCTGCGGCTGCGGGTGGAACGCGCGTACGGGATCCCCACCGGGACGCTGACCGGCTGACCGGCTCGCCGCTGTCCGCCGGATCCGCGAGCCGGGGGCGTACGCGTATGGCCGGCGCGGGGAATCCGCCCACCCGCGCCGCCCGCCGCCAGGAACTCGCCCGTCCTCGACCGCACGCACCGGCCACCGCCGTCCGCCGGTCCTACGACCCCGGGCGCAGGGCGGACGGCCGATGTGCCAGGGAACGGCGGTCGCCTACGCTGACCGGCACATCCAGGGAGAGGACACCATGCCCGTCAACGGTCACAGTCACCTGCGCATCGCCCGTCCCTCCCGGGACCTGGCCGCCGCCGAGCGGTTCTGGGCCGGAGGGCTCGGCCTGGGGGTCGTATGGCGTGCGGAGGGCGGTTCCGAACCGGGTGAGCACGACCTGTTGATGCTCGGGTGGCCGGACGCCGGCTGGCACCTGGAGCTGGTGCACGAGCGGGGCCGGCCCGTCGAACCCCGCCCCACCGAGGAGGATCTCCTGGTGGTCTACGTCGACGGGCCGGTGCCGGACGACCTGGTCGCCCGGCTGGAGGCGCACGGCGGGAAGCGGGTGCTCTCGCCGAACCCGTACTGGAACGAGTGGGGCGTCACCGTGCAGGACCCGGACGGCTACCGGCTGGTGCTGTGCACGCGGAGCTGGTCCAACCGGTAGACGCGACGGGCGGGGTCAGGCCGTCACCTTCTGCGGACGGGGCACCTCCCGGGGCGTACGCGAGCCGAGGTCCTCCGTGGCGACCCTGTGGGTCTCGCGGGCCGTCAGCGCCGCGATCACCGGCGGCACGCACAGAGCCGCGGTGAACAGGGCCACCGAGGACCAGTCGGTGCCGTCCGGCCCCGCGATCTGCGCCGCGAAGGTGACCGCGAAACCGGCCACCGCGAACCCGATCTGCGTGCCGACCGCCATGCCCGACAGCCGGACCCGGGTGGAGAACATCTCGCCGTAGAAGGACGGCCAGACCCCGTTCGCGGCGCTGTAGACGACACCGAAGGCGACGATGCCGAGCAGCAGCGTCAGCGGGTAGTTGCCCGTGGAGACAGCCCACAGGTACAGGAACATCGTCACCGCGCTGCCCACCGCCCCGACCAGGAAGACCGGCCGGCGCCCGATGCGGTCGGACAGCGTGGCCCACAGGGGGATCGCCGCGAGCGCGACGAGGTTGGCCAGCGCGCCCACCCACAGCATCGAGGAACGGCTCATCCCGACCGCGTCGCTCGTCGCGTACGCCAGCGCCCACACCGTGAAGATCGTGGACACCGACGCGATCAGCGCGCCCCCGATCACCCGCAGCACGTCCGCCCAGTGCTCCCGCAGCAGCACCGCCAGCGGCAGCCTCACGACCTCGCCGGAGGCGGCCTGCTGCTCGAACGCCGGTGTCTCGTCCAGCTTGCGGCGGATGACGAAGCCGACCACGGCGACCGCCACGCTCAGCCAGAACGGCACCCGCCAGCCCCAGGACAGCAGGTGCTCCTCGGGCAGCGCGGCGACCGGCAGGAAGACAAGGGTGGCGAGCAGTTGCCCGCCCTGGGTGCCGCTGAGCGTGAAGCTGGTGAAGAAGCCCCGCCGGTGCGCCGGCGCGTGTTCCAGGCTCATGGAGTTGGCGCTGGCCTGCTCACCGGCCGCGGAGATGCCCTGGAGGACCCGGCACAGCACCAGCAGGACCGGGGCGAGGGCGCCGACCTGGTGGCGGGTGGGCAGACAGCCGATGAGGAAGGTCGACAGGCCCATCAGGACCAGCGTGAACACCATGATCTTCTTGCGGCCGACCCGGTCGCCGACATGCCCGAGGAAGAGCGCGCCGACCGGCCGGGCCGCGTAGGCGACCCCGAACGTGGCCAGCGACAGCAGGGTCGCCGTGGCCGGGTCGGACTCGTCGAAGAACACCTTCGGGAAGATCAGGGCTGCGGCGCTGCCGTAGATGAAGAAGTCGTAGTACTCCAGGGCGCTGCCGATCCAGGCGGCGGTGGCGGCCTTTTTCGGTTGCCCGGCGGCTTGGGCGGGGTCGCGGGGGGCGACGGTGGGCGTCACGGGGTGCTCCTTCGGGGGGACTCCGGGAGCTATCCAGTTAATTAACCCACTGGATAGTTAGTAGCGGTTGCGGAGGATGTTGCGCCCGCATGTCCGGCGTGTCAAGGGGTCGTACCGGGCCCGGCTCAGTCCGCCGCACGCTCCGCGGTCAGATACGCGATCACCATGTCCCCCAGCATGGCCCGGTAGTGCTCGCGCTGTTCCGGGGCGACCAGGTCGCGGCCGAAGAGGGCGCCGAAGGTGTGCCGGTTGGCGACCCTGAAGAAGCAGAACGAGCTGATCATCGCGTGCAGGTCGACCGCGTCCACGTCCGCGGTGAACAGGCCGGACTCCTGCCCCGAGGCCAAAATGCGGCGGATCACGTCGAGCGCGGGGGAGCCGATCCTGCCGAGCTTCTCGGAGCCGGCGATGTGCTCGGCCCCGTGGATGTTCTCGATGCTGACCAGACGGATGAAGTCGGGGTGCTGCTCGTGGTGGTCGAAGGTCAGCTCCGCGAGGCGCCGGATCGCGGCGACCGGGTCCAGGTGCTCGACGTCCAGCTCCTGCTCCGCCTCCCGGATCACGCCGTACGCCCGCTCCAGGACGGCGGTGAACAACTGCTCCTTGCCGCCGAAGTAGTAGTAGATCATCCGCTTGGTGGTACGGGTGCGGGCGGCGATCTCGTCGACGCGGGCGCCGTCGTAGCCGGCCCGCGCGAACTCCTGGGTGGCCACGTCGAGGATCTCGGCCTGGGTGCGGGCGGCGTCACGGATCCGCCCGCCGGGTCGTGCCGGTTCGTCGACGCTGGTCATCGGGTTCCTTCGGGAGAGCGGCCGGTGCCGCAGATTCTAGAAGGCGCCGCCCCGCTCTTCCCCGGCGGCCGTCCGGCTGATATAGCTAACGTACTGGTTCGTACATTAGTGCTCGGCTCAGGAGGTCGCGTGGCCAGGGACTCGTTTCTCGTCGGACTGATCGGCGCCGGCATCGGCCCCTCGCTGAGCCCGGCGCTGCACGAGCGGGAGGCGGACCGGCAGGGCCTGCGCTGTCTGTACCGGCTCATCGACATCGACGTGCTCGGTGTGCGCCCCGAGGCGGTCGGCGAACTGGTGCGGGCCGCCCGCGACCTCGGTTTCGACGGGCTGAACATCACCCACCCCTGCAAGCAGCTGGTCATCGGGCACCTGGACGCGCTCAGCCCGCAGGCCGAGGCGCTGGGCGCGGTCAACACCGTCGTCTTCGAGAACGGCCGGGCGACCGGGCACAACACGGACGTCACCGGCTTCGCCGCGTCCTTCGCGCGCGGGCTGCCCGACGTGCCCCTGGACCGGGTCGTGCAACTGGGCGCCGGAGGGGCGGGGGCGGCCGTCGCACACGCCATGCTCACCCTGGGCGCCGGGCGGGTCACGGTCGTCGACGCGCTCGCCGACCGGGCCGCCGCCCTCGCCGCCGCCCTGAACGGCCACTTCGGCGAGGGACGCGCGGCCGCGGCCGGCCCGGACCGGCTGGCCCCGCTGCTGGCCGACGCCGACGGTCTCGTGCACGCGACCCCCACCGGCATGGCCGCCCATCCCGGACTGCCGCTGCCGGCCGGCCTGCTGCGCCCCGAGCTGTGGGTCGCCGAGGTCGTCTACCGCCCGCTGGAGACCGAACTGCTGCGCACCGCCCGCACGCTGGGCTGCGCCACGCTCGACGGGGGCGGGATGGCCGCCTTCCAGGCCGCGGACGCGTTCCGGCTGTTCACGGGGCGGGAGCCGGACGCGGCCCGGATGCTCGCGGACATCGCCGAACTGGCGGCCGCGGCCGGCACCCCCGAGCAGCCCCGGATCACTGCCGGTTGATGGTCCGGGTGACCCCGGCGAAGACCGTCGTCGCGAGGATCCAGCCCGCGATGACCAGGGCGTACGACAGCGACTGGTACCAGCCCCGCGGAGCGAAGGCGCCCTCCTGGCCGAAGGAGATCACCGGCAGCAGCAGGTCGAGGGTGTAGAAGACCGGGTCGAAGTGCGGGGCCTCGCCCGCCTTCAGCGGCGGCGGATGGTGCAGGCCGAACGCGACCGAGCCGACGGCCAGCAGGGAGACCAGCCACACCCCCGCGCGCAGCGGGTGGAAGCCGTAGCCGACGGCGGCGTCCTGGACGTGGCCCCACAGCCGTCCGTACCAGGGCAGCGTCGCGCGACGGCGGCGCTGCTTGGCGAGCTGGACCAGCCGGGCGGCGTGGTCGTCGCCGATCCGGCGGTACGCGGCCGTCAACTGCTCGTAGGCGTGCGGGACATAGCCCTCCCGGTCGCGCTCCAGCATGGGAAGGCGGCGCTCGGCGGGCTCCTGCGGGGTGAGCGAGGTGTAGACGAGCTTGTTGAACTGCACCTCCTCCGGCACCACTTCCGGTTCCAGGAACAGGTCGTCGATCTGCGCGCGACGCAGACTGAGGGTGCCCTCGACGGGCGGCCCCTTGCGCAGCCACAGCTCCCCGATGGTGGAGCTGTTCGCCCTGAGGGCGGCGTCGCCCGGGTTCGACAGATGGGCGTACGAGAAGTCGAGCCGGCCCGCGATCCGGGCGCCCCGCAGGCCGATCCAGCCGAAGGCGTGCGACCGGCGCAGATGGAAGTCGCCCTCCACGACGAGGGTCTGCGCGTCCAGGACGATGTCGCCGGGGTGGCTGAGCCGCGCGTCGTTGAGGTTGACGGAGCCGGCGACGGTGGCGCCGTTGAGACGGACCTCGCCGTGGGCGCGCAGGCCCGGGGCCCACAGGTCGTCGCCGATGCTCATGTGGTTGAGCTGGAGCGCGGGCTCCCCGGCGTCGACCGCGGTGATCTCGGCGCGGTCCATGAACAGGGCCCCCGCGATCTGCGCTCCGCCGAGCCGCACCGGGCCGTTCACCCGGGCGTCCGTCAGCCGGAGCACCGCCTCCACGTGCAGGGTGGCGGCGGTCAGCCCCGGCAGCACGGAACCGCTGAGGTTCAACTGGCGCAGCCGGCAGCCGTACAGCAGGGGTGTGTCGTCGAAGAAGCAGTGACTGAGGCGTACGGCGTGCTCGACGGTGCCGTACTGCAACCCGAGCACACCGGTGACCCGGGCACCCGCGACCTTGAGCGCGGGTATCTCCCCATCCTCCTGGGGTCCGTTGAGCATCAGCGCCCGCAACACGGAGGCCCGCACGGTGCGTTCGCCGCCCCACCCGGCGCCGCCCGCCACGTCCTCGCCCTCCGCCGTACGGAAGTCCACGGCCTCGCCCTTCGGGAAGGCACGCCACACCCGCAGTTCGGCCGGGGTCAGGTTGTCGATCTCCATCAGCCGTGACTCTCCAACGCCCGCGTCACGGTGTCAACTGGCCCCACGGACGGCGACGGCCCGGGAGTCGGTGCTCCCGGGCCGTCCACAACTGCCGTGCTAGGCCCTCGTGTTCCACTCAGCGATCACCGGCCGGTCGTGTTCCGTCGACAGCCGGCTCACCGTGCCGGTCGCGAGCTGGAACAGACGCCCTTCCGCCGGGGTCAGGCCCAGCCGGCGGGCCGTCAGGACCCGCAGGAAGTGGGCGTGGGCCACGAGGACCACATCCCCGTCGGGGAGGGCGGCGTCGACGCGGGCGAGGACCCGGTCGGCCCGCCGGCCGATCTGCTCCGGCGACTCCCCGGGGTGCCCTTCGGGCCCGGGCGGGACCCCGTCGGTCCACAGGTCCCAGTCGGGCCGGGTCCGGTGGATGTCGACCGTGGTGACGCCCTCGTAGGCGCCGTAGTCCCACTCGTGGAGGTCGGGGTCGGTCACCGCCCCGGTGATGCCCGCCAGTTCGGCGGTGCGTATCGCGCGGCCCAGCTCACTGGTCAACGCGAGTGAGAAGGTCCGGCCGGACAGGAGCGGAGCGAGCGACTTGGCCTGTTCCTCGCCGTGCTGGGTGAGGGGCAGGTCGGTCCAGCTGGTGTGCTGTCCCGACACGCTCCACTCCGTCTCACCATGGCGGACCAGAAGGAGATCCCCCATGGCGCGCCTACTTCTTCGACTCGACGGCGTGCCCGCCGAACTGGTTGCGCAGCGCCGCGACCATCTTCATCTGCGGGGAGTCGTCCTGGCGGGACGCGAACCGGGCGAACAGCGACGCGGTGATCGTGGGCAGCGGCACCGCGTTGTCGACGGCCGCCTCCACGGTCCACCGGCCCTCACCGGAGTCCTGCGCGTACCCGCGCAGCTTGTCCAGGTGCTCGTCCTCGTCGAGGGCGTTGACCGCGAGGTCGAGCAGCCAGGAACGGATGACGGTCCCCTCCTGCCAGGAGCGGAACACCTCCCGCACGCTGTCCACCGACTCGACCTTCTCAAGGAGCTCCCAGCCCTCGGCGTACGCCTGCATCATGGCGTACTCGATGCCGTTGTGGACCATCTTGGAGAAGTGCCCGGCGCCGACCTTGCCGGCGTGGACATAGCCGTACGGCCCCTCGGGCTTGAGCGCCTCGAAGATCGGCTGGAGCCGGTCCACGTGCTCCTTGTCGCCGCCGACCATGAGGGCGTAGCCGTTCTTCAGGCCCCACACCCCGCCGGAGACGCCCGCGTCGACGAAGCCGATGCCCTTGGCGCCGAGTTCCGCCGCGTGCTTCTCGTCGTCCGTCCAGCGGGAGTTGCCGCCGTCGACGACGGTGTCACCGGGGGAGAGGAGCTCGCCGAGCTCGTCCACCACGGACTGGGTGGCGGCGCCGGCCGGCACCATCACCCACACCGTGCGCGGCGCCTCGAGCTTGTCGACCAGCTCGGCGAGGCTCGCCACGTCGGAGACCTCGGGGTTGCGGTCGTAGCCGATGACGGTGTGGCCGGCGCGGCGGATCCGCTCGCGCATGTTGCCGCCCATCTTGCCCAGGCCGATGAGACCGAGCTGCATCGCTGTCATGTCAGTGCACTTCCTTCAGTTCACGGTAGGCGGCCACGAGGGCGGTGGTGGAGGCGTCGAGGCCGGGGACCTCGGCGCCCTCGGTCAGGGCGGGCTCGACGCGCTTGGCGAGGACCTTGCCGAGCTCGACGCCCCACTGGTCGAAGGAGTCGATGTTCCAGACCGCGCCCTGGACGAACACCTTGTGCTCGTAGAGGGCGATCAACTGGCCGAGGACGGAGGGGGTGAGCTCCTTGGCCAGGATCGTGGTCGTGGGGTGGTTGCCCTGGAAGGTGCGGTGCGCCACCTGCTCCTCGGCCACGCCCTCCGCGCGCACCTCCTCGGCGGTCTTGCCGAAGGCGAGCGCCTGCCCCTGCGCGAACAGGTTGGCCATCAACAGGTCGTGCTGCGCCTTGAGTTCGTCGCTCAGTTCGCCGACCGGACGGGCGAAGCCGATGAGGTCGGCCGGGATGAGCTTGGTGCCCTGGTGGATCAACTGGTAGTAGGCGTGCTGCCCGTTGGTGCCGGGCGTGCCCCACACCACCGGCCCGGTCTGCCACTCCACGGGCCGTCCGTCACGGTCCACCGACTTGCCGTTGGACTCCATGTCGAGCTGCTGGAGGTAGGCCGTGAACTTCGACAGGTAGTGCGAGTAGGGCAGGACCGCGTGCGACTGGGCGTCGTGGAAATTGCCGTACCAGATGCCCAGCAGGCCCATCAGCAGCGGGGCGTTGGCCTCGGCGGGCGCGTTCCGGAAGTGCTCGTCGACGATCCGGAAGCCGTCGAGCATCTCCCGGAACCGGTCCTGGCCGATGGCGATCATCAAGGAGAGGCCGATCGCCGAGTCGTAGGAGTAGCGGCCGCCGACCCAGTCCCAGAACTCGAACATGTTGTCCGGGTCGATGCCGAAGTCGGTGACCTTCTCGGCGTTCGTCGACAGGGCCACGAAGTGCTTGGCGACGGCCTTGTCGTCGTGGAGGCCGTCCGGGCCCTCCAGCAGCCAGGTGCGGGCCGAGGTGGCGTTGGTGATCGTCTCGATGGTGGTGAACGTCTTGGACGCGACGATGAACAGGGTCTCGGCCGGGTCGAGGTCGCGCACCGCCTCGTGCAGGTCGGCGCCGTCCACGTTGGAGACGAATCGGAAGGTCAACTCCCGTGCCGTGAAGGCCCGCAGGGCCTCGTAGGCCATCGCGGGGCCGAGGTCGGAGCCGCCGATGCCGATGTTGACGACGTTCTTGATCCGCTTGCCGGTGTGGCCGGTCCACTCGCCGGAGCGGACCCGGTTCGCGAAGTCGCTCATCTTGTCGAGCACGGCGTGCACGCGGGGCACGACGTTCTCGCCGTCGACCTCGATCACCGCGTCGGCGGGGGCGCGCAGCGCGGTGTGCAGCACGGCCCGACCCTCGGTCGTGTTGATCTTCTCGCCGCGGAACATGGCGTCGCGCAGCCCGAACACGTCGGTGGCGGTGGCCAGTTCCTGGAGCAGGGCCAGGGTCTCGTCGGTGATCAGGTGCTTGGAGTAGTCGATGCGCAGGTCGCCCACGCGCACCACGTACCGCTCGGCGCGCCCGGGGTCCTCTGCGAACAGCTCACGCAGATGCGCGTGCTGCTCGGCGCGGTGGTCCTCCAGGGCCGTCCACTCGGGGCGGTGCGTCAGAAGAGGGGAGTCAGACATGAGCAGGGGTCTCCTTGCCGGCCTCGCCCCGCAGGGCGACGGCGTACATCTCGTCGGCGTCGAGGCGGCGAAGCTCCTCGGCGATCAGTTCAGAGGTGGAGCGGACCTTCAGCGCGAGGGTGCGGGAGGGCTGACCCGGCAGGGACAGCGTGGCCAGCGGGCCCTCGGGGCGGTCGATGACGATCTCGCCGTTCGCGGTGCCCAGCCGGACGGCCGTGACGACCGGACCGTCGCTGACCACGCGGTCGATCCTCACCTTCAGCCGCGCCTCCAGCCAGCGCGCGAGCAGTTCGGCGGCCGGGTTCTCGGCCTCGGCCTCCACGGCCCCGGAGACGATCTCCGCGCGGGCCTGGTCGAGGGCCGCCGCCAGCATCGAGCGCCACGGCGTCAGCCGGGTCCAGGCGAGGTCCGTGTCGCCCGGAGCGTAGGAGCGGACCCGGGCGGCGAGGACGTCGAGGGGGTTGGCCACGGCGTACAGGTCGGTGATCCGGCGCTGGGCCAGCGCGCCCAGCGGGTCCTTCGCGGGGTTCTCCGGCGCGTCCACCGGCCACCACACGACGACCGGGGCGTCGGGCAGCAGCAGCGGCAGCACGACGGAGTCGGCGTGGTCGGACACCTCGCCGTAGGTCCGCAGGATGACAGTCTCGCCGGTGCCGGCGTCGGCGCCCACCCGGACCTCGGCGTCGAGGTGCGAGTTGGTGCGGTCGCGCGGGGTGCGGGCGTGCCGCTTGATGACGACCAGGGTGCGCGAGGGGTGCTCGTGCGAGGCCTCCTCGGCCGCCTTGATCGCGTCGTAGGCGTTCTCCTCGTCCGTGACGATCACCATCGTCAGGACCATGCCCACCGCGGGCGTTCCGATGGCGCGGCGACCCTGCACCAGCGCCTTGTTGATCTTGCTTGCCGTGGTGTCGGTCAGGTCGATCTTCATGGCCTGCGCCAGCTCCGTCCGTCTCGTGCGAGCATCTCGTCGGCTTCCTCGGGTCCCCAGGTGCCCGACGCGTACTGCGCCGGACGGCCGTGGTTCGCCCAGTGCTCCTCGATCGGGTCGAGGATCTTCCAGGACTCTTCCACTTCCTGGTGGCGCGGGAACAGGTTGGCGTCCCCGAGGAGGACGTCCAGGATGAGCCGCTCGTACGCCTCCGGACTGGACTCCGTGAACGACTCGCCGTAGGCGAAGTCCATCGTCACGTCCCGGATCTCCATCGAGGTGCCCGGCACCTTCGACCCGAAGCGGACCGTCATGCCCTCGTCCGGCTGCACCCGGATGACGATGGCGTTGGAGCCGAGCTCCTCGGTGGCCGTGGAGTCGAAGGGCGAGTGCGGGGCCGTCTGGAAGACGACCGCGATCTCGGTGACCCGGCGGCCCAGCCGCTTGCCGGTGCGCAGGTAGAAGGGGACGCCCGCCCAGCGCCGGTTGTCCACGTTCAGCCTGACGGCCGCGTACGTGTCCGTGGTGGAGGCCGCGTCGATGCCGTCCTCCTCCAGGTACCCGAGCACCTTCTCGCCGCCCTGCCAGGCGCCCGCGTACTGGCCGCGCACGGTGTGCCTGCCGAGGTCCTCCGGCAGCTTCACGGCCCTGAGGACCTTCAGCTTCTCGGTGAGCAGCGACTCGGCGTCGAAGGCGGCCGGCTCCTCCATGGCGGTGAGCGCCATGAGCTGGAGCAGGTGGTTCTGGATGACGTCACGGGCGGCGCCGATGCCGTCGTAGTAGCCGGCCCGGCCGCCGATGCCGATGTCCTCGGCCATCGTGATCTGCACGTGGTCGACGTAGGAACGGTTCCAGATGGGCTCGTACATCTGGTTGGCGAAGCGCAGCGCCAGGATGTTCTGGACGGTCTCCTTGCCCAGGTAGTGGTCGATGCGGAAGACCTGGTCCGGCTCGAACACGTCGTGCACGAGGGTGTTGAGCTCGCGGGCGCTCTTCAGGTCGCGGCCGAACGGCTTCTCGATGACCGCCCGCCGCCAGGACCCCTCGGGGGCGTTCGCCAGCCCGTGCTTCTTGAGCTGCTGGACCACCTTGGGGAAGAACTTCGGCGGTACGGAGAGGTAGAAGGCGTAGTTGCCGCTGGTGCCGCGGGCCTTGTCCAGGTCCTCCACGGTCTGGCGGAGCTGCTTGAACGCCGTGTCGTCGTCGAAGTCGCCCGGGATGAACCGCATCCCCTCGGCGAGCTGCTGCCACACCTCCTCACGGAACTCGGTCCGCGCGTGCTCGCGCACGGAGTCGTGCACGATCTGCGCGAAGTCCTCGTCCTCCCAGTCCCGGCGGGCGAACCCGACGAGCGAGAAGCCCGGCGGGAGCATGCCGCGGTTGGCGAGGTCGTAGACGGCCGGCATCAGCTTCTTGCGGGACAGGTCGCCGGTGACGCCGAAGATGACGAGCCCGGAGGGGCCGGCGATCCGGGGGAGACGCCGGTCGCGCTCGTCGCGCAGGGGGTTCTCCCAGTCGGCGGTGATGGTCATTCCGCGTCCACTCCCTTGCTGTTCAGCGACTTCGTGACGGCGTCCAGCAGGTCCTGCCAGGCCGTCTCGAACTTGGCGACGCCCTCGTCCTCCAGCTGCTGCACGACCTCGTCGTACGAGATGCCCAGCGCCTCCACGGCGGCCAGGTCGGCGCGGGCCTGCGCGTAGCCGCCGGTCACCGTGTCGCCGGTGATCACGCCGTGGTCGGCGGTGGCGTCGAGCGTGGCCTCCGGCATGGTGTTGACCGTGCCGGGCGCGACCAGCTCGTCCACGTAGAGGGTGTCCTTGTAGGCCGGGTCCTTCACGCCGGTCGAGGCCCACAGCGGGCGCTGCCTGTTGGCGCGGGCGCCGCCGAGGGCGGTCCAGCGGGCCGAGGCGAAGACCTCCTCGTACGCCTGGTAGGCGAGCCGCGCGTTGGCGAGCGCGGCCTTCCCCTTGAGCGCGAGGGCCGCGTCGGTGCCCAGGACCGTCAGCCGCTTGTCGATCTCGGAGTCGACCCGGGAGACGAAGAAGGAGGCGACGGAGTGGATCGTGGAGAGGTCGAGGCCCTTCGCGGCCGCCTTCTCCAGACCGGCGAGGTAGGCGTCCATCACCTCGCGGTAGCGCTCCAGCGAGAAGATCAGCGTGACGTTGACGCTGATCCCGAGGCCGATGACCTCGGTGATGGCGGGGAGGCCCGCCCTGGTCGCCGGGATCTTGATCATGACGTTCGGGCGGTCCACCAGCCAGGCGAGCTGCTTGGCCTCGGCGATCGTCGCCCGGGTGTCGTGGGCGAGGCGCGGGTCGACCTCGATGGAGACCCGGCCGTCCCGGCCGCCGGTCGAGTCGTACACCGGGCGCAGCACGTCGGCGGCGGCACGGACATCCGCCGTGGTCATCATCCGTACGGCCTCGTCGACCGTCACACCCCGGGCGGCGAGGTCGCCGAGCTGCTCCTCGTAACCCGCTCCGGAGCCGATGGCGGCCTGGAAGATGGAGGGGTTGGTGGTGACGCCGACGACGTGCTTCGTGGCGACGAGCCCGGCCAGGTTCCCCGACTCGATCCGCCCCCGGGACAGGTCGTCCAGCCAGATGGAGACGCCTTCGTCGGTCAGGCGCTTGAGTGCTCCCGCGGTCGCGGTCGCTTCGGTCACAGTGATCATCTTCTTTCTGGCGGTCGGATCAACCACGCGCGGCGGCCAGTGATTCCCTGGCTGCGGCGGCGACGTTCTCGGGGGTGAACCCGAACTCGGCGAACAGGGTCTTCGCGTCGGCGGAGGCGCCGAAGTGTTCGAGGGAGACGATGCGTCCTGCGTCACCTGTGAACCGGTACCACGTGAGACCGATACCGGCCTCGACGGCGACGCGGGCTCGCACGGACGGCGGAAGGACGCTGTCCCGGTACTCCCGCGGCTGCTCCTCGAACCACTCCACGGACGGCATCGACACCACCCGGGTGCCGACCCCCTCCGCCTCCAGCTGCTCCCGCGCGGCGACGGCGAGCTGGACCTCGGACCCGGTGGCGATGATGACGACGTCCGGGGTCCCGGTGGAGGAGTCCCGGAGCACGTACCCGCCCTTGGCCGCGTCCGGGTTCGGGGCGTACGTCGGGACCCCCTGGCGGGTGAGCGCGAGGCCGTGCGGGGCCGGGTCGGTGGCATGCCGCTTCAGGATCTCGGCCCAGGCGGTCGCGGTCTCGTTGGCGTCGGCCGGACGGACGACGTTCAGGCCCGGGATGGCGCGCAGCGAGGCCAGGTGCTCGACCGGCTGGTGGGTGGGGCCGTCCTCGCCGAGGCCGATGGAGTCGTGCGTCCAGACGTAGGTGACGGGCAGCTGCATCAGCGCGGACAGGCGCACGGCGTTGCGCATGTAGTCGGAGAACACCAGGAAGGTGCCGCCGTAGATCCGCGTGTTGCCGTGCAGGGCGATGCCGTTCATCTCCGCGGCCATCGAGTGCTCGCGGATGCCGAAGTGGACGGTACGGCCGTACGGGTCGGCCTCCGGCAGCGCGTTCCCCTTCGGCAGGAAGGAGCTGGTCTTGTCGATGGTGGTGTTGTTCGAGCCGGCGAGGTCGGCGGAACCGCCCCACAGCTCGGGAAGGACCGGACCGAGCGCCTGGAGCACCTTGCCGGAGGCGGCGCGGGTGGCGACGGACTTGCCCTCCTCGAAGACCGGGATCGCGGACTCCCAGCCCTCGGGGAGCTGGCCGGCGACGATCCGGTCGAAGAGCTCGGCCCGCTCGGGCTGCTCACCGCGCCATGCGGAGATCTGCTTGTCCCAGGCGGCGTGCGCCTCGGCACCCCGGTCCAGGGCCAGGCGGGTGTGGGCGAGGACCTCGTCGTCGACCTGGAAGGTGCGCTCCGGGTCGAAGCCGAGGACGCGCTTGGTGGCGGCCACCTCGTCGGCGCCGAGCGCGGAGCCGTGGGCGGCCTCGGTGTTCTGCGCGTTCGGGGCGGGCCAGGCGATGATCGTGCGCATCGCGATGATCGAGGGGCGTCCGGTCTCGGCCTGCGCCGCCCTCAGGGCCGCGTACAGGGCATGGACGTCGACGTCGCCGTCGGCGCCGGGCTCGATGCGCTGGGTGTGCCAGCCGTACGCCTCGTACCGCTTCAGCACGTCCTCGGAGAACGCGGTGGCGGTGTCGCCCTCGATGGAGATGTGGTTGTCGTCGTAGAGGAAGACCAGGTTGCCGAGCTTCTGGTGGCCGGCGAGGGAGGAGGCCTCGGCGGAGATGCCCTCCTCCAGGTCGCCGTCGGAGACGATGGCCCAGACGGTGTGGTCGAAGGGCGACTCGCCCTCGGGGGCCTCGGGGTCGAAGAGGCCGCGCTCGTAGCGGGCGGCCATCGCCATCCCCACCGCGTTGGCGACACCCTGGCCGAGCGGACCGGTCGTGGTCTCGACCCCGGCGGTGTGCCCGTACTCGGGGTGGCCGGGCGTCTTGGAGCCGTGGGTGCGGAAGGCCTTGAGGTCGTCCAGTTCCAGCTCGTACCCGGAGAGGTAGAGCTGGGTGTAGAGCGTCAGCGAGGTGTGCCCGGGGGAGAGGACGAAGCGGTCACGGCCGGTCCACTCGGGATCGGCGGGGTCATGACGCATCACCTTCTGAAAGATCGTGTACGCCGCCGGGGCCAGGGCCATCGCGGTGCCAGGGTGTCCGTTGCCGACCTGCTGCACGGCATCCGCCGCCAAGAGGCGGGCGGTGTCGACGGCACGCCGGTCGAGTTCGGTCCATTCGAAGCTGTCCGGTGTCTGCGTGCTCATCTTCAAGAAGTCCTCGATCGGAGCGGGATTGCTGGTCTGATGTGTTCGAACTTAAAAGTCTGACTTAAACGGGGGAAGGTCGCCGTGTGTCAGCCTGTGGTGAAAGTGGGACACGGAACGCTCCAGGCAGGCGGCACGAGCAGGACATGGCGGACAGAACATCCCAAGGCTCCATCCAGGGTGGAGACGGTGACGGCGGTGTGGACGGGATCAGAACGTTCCCCTTCCCCAGCGAGCTGAGTGTGTGCGGAGTCGGCATGCAGGTCGGCCCCATGGGAGCCGACCGCACATGGCACGCGGATGCCCCGTTGGAGCGCGTGCACCGCATCGACTTCCATGTCGTGATGCTCTTCGACGGCGGCCCCGTGCGCCACATGATCGACTTCGCCGAGTACGAGGCCACGGCGGGCGACCTCCTGTGGATCCGCCCGGGCCAGGTCCACCGCTTCTCACCGACGAGCGAGTACCGCGGAACCGTCCTGACCATGCAACCCGGCTTCCTGCCGCGGGCCACGGTGGAGGCGACGGGGCTCTACCGCTACGACCTCCCGCCGCTGCTGCGGCCCTCCGACGATCAGTCGGCGGGCCTGAGGGCCTCGCTGGCCCTGCTGCAACGGGAGTACGAGGACACCACGACCCTGCCGCTGAGCCTGCACACCTCGGTGCTGCGGCACGCGCTGACCGCGTTCCTGCTGCGGCTCGCCCACCTCGCGGCGAGTTCGGCGGAGGCCGGGCGGCGCACCGAGTCGACGTTCACCCTGTTCCGGGACGCCGTGGAGAAGGGCTTCCACACGAACCACAGCGTCAGCGCGTACGCCGACGCGCTCGGCTACTCCCGCCGGACCCTGGTGCGCGCGGTGCGCGCCGCCACGGGGGAGACGCCCAAGGGCTTCATCGACAAGCGGGTCGTGCTGGAGGCGAAGCGGCTGCTGGCCCACACCGACATGCCGATCGGGCGGGTGGGGGCGGCGGTGGGGTTCCCCGATGCCGCGAACTTCTCCAAGTTCTTCCATCAGCACACCGACATGACGCCGGCCGCCTTCCGCGCGGACCTGCGGTAGGAGGGGACCGGATGGCCCGGCTGCGAGACATCGTCTTCGACTGCGCCCGTCCCGCCGCCACGGCCCGGTTCTGGGCGGACGCGCTGGACGGCTACGCCGTGGCACCCTACGACGACGAGGAGTTGGCCCGGCTGCGGGCCCTCGGGATCACGGACGTCGAGGACGACCCGACCGTGCTCGTCGAGTCCTCGGAGGGCGGGCCCCGGATGTGGTTCCAGCTGGTGCCGGAGGGCAAGAGCGGCAAGAACCGGGTGCATCTGGACCTGTCCGCCCGGGACATGGAGACGGAGGCCGAGCGGCTCGTCGGGCTCGGTGCGACGGTCCGGGACCGGTTCGCGGACCACCTGGTACTGGCCGATCCCGAGGGGAACGAGTTCTGCCTCACGGGCCGGGACGGTTGACATCCCGTCAAACTGGCTGGCCCGACGCTCACTTGACCGGCCCTTTGCTGTGCATGACCTGTGCGTGGGGTGATCTTTGCCTGGCGGAGCCCACGGTTCGCCGGGCCTTCACGCGGACCCGGCCGAGGGCTCCTAGGGTTGCGGCGCCGCTCCCCCCGAACGTCCGTCACCTCTGTCCGGAGGACAGTCATGGCCGCCGTCAAGGCACCCCAGCGCAACCGACGTTCCCTCTCCGCACTCGCCGGAGCCCTCGCCCTCACCGCAGGCTCGATCGGCGTGTGGGCCGCGACGGCCTCCAGCGCCGAGGCAGCCGCCCTCCCCACCCCCGACCACGTCGTGGTCGTGGTGCTGGAGAACCACGCCTACTCGCAGGTCATCGGCAGCTCCAGCGCCCCCTACCTCAACAACACCCTCAAGGCGGGTGGCGCCACCCTCACCCAGTCCTACGGCCTCACCCACCCCAGTGAGCCGAACTACTACATGCTCTTCTCCGGCTCCAACCAGGGCCGCACCGACGACAGTTGCGTGAGCGTGGGATCCATCGCCAAGCCCAACCTCGCCTCCGAGCTGATCGCCGCGGGCAAGACCTGGGCGAGCTACAACGAATCCCTGCCCAGCCAGGGTTCGACGACCTGCAGCAGCGGCGACTACGCACAGAAGCACAACCCGTGGTTCGGCTTCTCCAACGTGCCGACCAGCACCGCGAAGACCTTCGCGCAGTTCCCCACCGACTACACGACCCTGCCCAAGGTGTCCTTCGTCGTCCCGAACCTGTGCAGCGACATGCACGACTGCTCGGTCTCCACGGGTGACACCTGGATCAAGAACGAGCTGGGTGCCTACGCCACCTGGGCCAGGACCCACAACAGCATCCTCGCCGTCACCTTCGACGAGGACAACAAGCTCTCTGGCAACCGCATCCCCACGCTGTTCTACGGGCAGCACGTCGCCGCAGGCAGCTCCAGCTCCACGACCTACAACCACTACAACGTGCTGCGTACGGTGGAGGACCTGGCCGGTCTGAGCACCCACGCGGGCAACGCCGCCTCGGCCTCCGACATCACCGGCATCTGGAACTGACGCCCGTGTACCTCGCGGACTCCCGGAGCACGGGTTCCCGCGGCACCGAGGCCGCCGCCGTCCCGGACACCCGTCCGGGGCGGCGGCCGGCCGCCGTGCCCTCCACCGTGCTGGCGCTGGGCGCCGTCAGCCTGATCACGGACGTCTCCTCGGAGATGGTGACGGCCGTCCTGCCGCTGTACGTGGTCGCGGGCCTAGGCCTCTCGCCCCTCGGCTTCGGCCTCCTCGACGGCATCAACAACGGCGTCGGCGCCCTGGTCCGGCTGGCCGGCGGCCACCTCGCCGACCGGGGAGGCCGCCGCCACAAGCTCGTGGCGGGCCTCGGCTACGGCCTGTCGGCGCTGTGCAAGCCGTTGTTGCTCCTCGCCCACACCCTGCCCGTGCTCAGCGCCGTGCTCGCCGTCGACCGGACCGGCAAAGGACTGCGCACCGCCCCACGGGACGCGATGATCTCCCTGGCCACCGAACCCGCCCAGCGGGGCCGGGCGTTCGGTGTCCACCGCGCCATGGACACCACCGGCGCGCTCCTCGGCCCGCTCCTCGCCTTCGCCGTCCTGCGGGCCACCGTCGACGGCTACGACGCGGTCTTCGCGGTCAGCGGCTGCGTCGCCGTGCTCGGCGTCGTGGTGCTGGTGCTCTTCGTGCCCCGCCGCGCCGACGCCCCCGCCGCTGCCGTACGACCGACTCCGCCGCCCGGGCCGGACCGGCCCCCGGCGCTGCGCGACGCGATCGGGCTGCTGCGGCGGCCCGAACTGCGCCGCCTCACGCTGTGCGCGGCCCTGCTCGGACTGACGACCGTCAGCGACTCCTTCCTGTATCTGCTGCTCCAGCGCGAGGGGAACCTGCCCGCCCACCTGTTCCCGCTGCTGCCGCTCGGCACCGCCGCCCTCTTCCTGCTGCTCGCCGTGCCGCTCGGCGCACTCGCCGACCGCGTCGGCCGCCGCCGGCTCTTCCTGGCCGGCCACGGCGTCCTGCTGCTCGGCTACGGTCTCGTGCTCTCCCCGTGGCACGGCGTCCCCGCCCTGCTCGCCGTCCTCGTGCTGCACGGCACCTTCTACGCGGCCACCGACGGAGTGCTCGCGGCCGCGACCGCCGCGGTCGTCCCCGCCCGGCACCAGGGCGCGGGACAGGCGCTGGTCGGCACCGGGCAGGCGCTGGCCCGGTTCGCCTGCTCGCTCGCCTTCGGCGCGGCCTGGAGCCTGTGGGGCGGTCGGACCGCGCTCGCCCTCACCGCGGCCGCGCTGGCCGCCGGCGCCGTCGTGGCCGCGTTCCTCCTGCGCGGCACGGACGAGACCCACACCCCCGACGAGGTGCCCGCATGACCCGGACGACCCGTCTGCTGACCCTGCTCGTCGCCGTCGTGCTGCTCGGCGCGGTCGGCACCGGCTCGGTGCTGTACGCCGCCCACCGCTCGGGCCTGCGGGACCGGCAGCAGGCCGACGGACCGACCGTGCGGGCCGGCACCGTCTCGCTCGGCCCGACGGCCGAACGCCGCCTGCTGGTGCGCAACCTCGCCTGGGGCCCGCACCGCGACGAGATCGCCACCGTCCCCGCCGACGATCCCGAGGGCCCGCGCACCGCTTCGGGGGTGAAGTGCCTGCGCTTCCACGCGGCGGCCGGCACCGGCATCTGTCTCCAGGCCGTGCACGGGGCGCTGGAGGACACCTACCGCGCGGTGGTGCTCGACTCCCATCTGCGCGAACGCCACCGCTTCCCGGCGGCCGGCATCCCCACCCGGGCCCGGGTCTCGCCCTCGGGGCACATGGTCGCCTGGACGGTGTTCGTCAGCGGGGACTCGTACGCCGGAACGGACTTCTCCACCCGCACGGCCGTCGTGGACACCCGTACCTGGGCGATCGACGACAACCTGGAGACCTTCCGGATCATCAAGGACGGCCGTGCGTACCACTCCGCCGACACCAACGTCTGGGGCGTCACCTTCGCCGACGACGACCGCTTCTACGCCACGCTGGCGACCGGCGGCCGGACCTATCTCGTGCGGGGCGACGTCACCGCGCGCACCCTCACCACCCTGCACCGCAACGTCGAATGCCCCTCCCTCTCGCCCGACGGCACGCGCGTCGCCTACAAGAAACGCGTCAAGGGGGCCTCCGCCGACGCCCCTTGGCGTCTGTACGTCCTGAACCTGCGGACCATGAAGGAGACCGCGACGGCCGAGTCCCGCAACCTCGACGACCAGGCCCTGTGGGCCGACGACGACACCCTCGTCTACGCCCTCCCCGGCGACTACGGCTCCGACCTGTGGACCGTGCCCGCCGACGGCACCGGTACGGCCCGCCGCCTGATGGACTCCGCGGTCGCGCCCGCTTACCTGGGGTGACACGGAGCTGCCCCGCGAGACCGCTCGGCGGCCTCGCGGGGCGACTCGACCAGTCGGTCAGTGACCGAAGTTGAACCAGTTCACGTTCACGAAGTCGGCCGGCTGGCCGCTGGTGAAGGTCAGATAGACGTTGTGGGTGCCCGTGACGCCGCTGATGTTCGCCGGGACCGTCCGCCAGGACTGCCAGCCGCCGGTGTTGGCGAGCGCGAAGCTGCCGATCGGGGTGGCGGTACGGCTGTCCAGGCGCACCTCGACCAGGCCGCTGACACCGCTCGCCGCGCCGCTCGCCACCCGGGCGACGAACTGCCTGGCCGCCGTGGAGCCGAAGTTGACGTTCTGGTAGAGCGCCCAGTCGCCGTTGGCGAGGGAGGCGATGTTCTGCCCGCCGCCGGTGTCGGACGTGGTCTCGGTGCCGACACCGCTCTGGCTGGTGAAGGACTCCGCCTGGATGGTGCCGTAGGCGTCGACACCGCCCGTGGGCGGCGGCGTGGTACCGCTCCCACCCGCCGACAGCACCTGGACGTAGTCCACGACCATGGGCACGCCGGACTGGGTGCCGGCGTCGAGGCCGCCGCCGAACGCGTCCGGGAAGGCGCCGCCCATCGCCACGTTGAGGATGATGAAGAACCCGTGGTTGGTGGCGTTGGACCAGGTCGCCGCGTCCATCTGGCCGGCGTTGACCGAGTGGAACTGGGTGCCGTCGACGGAGAAGCGGATCGTCTCGGGGCTGACCGAGCGGTCCCACTCCATGGTGTAGGTGTGGAAGGCCGATTGGCAGGAGGCGCCCGGACAGGGGACGTTGTTGCCGATGCCCGAGGTCTCGTTGCACGGGCCGCCGGGGTTGGTGCCGCAGTGCATGGTGGCCCAGACGCGGTTCATGCCCTGGACGTTCTCCATGATGTCCAGCTCGCCGACGCTCGGCCAGTTCTGGTAGTTGCCGCGGTAGGGAGCGCCCAGCATCCAGAAGGCGGGCCAGTAGCCCTCGGCCGCGGTGCCGGTCACGTTGGGCATCTGGATGCGGGCCTCGACGCGCAGCTTGCCGCCGGACGGGGGCTGGAAGTCGGTGCGGTTGGTCTCGATGCGGCCCGATGTCCAGTTGCCTGCCGCGTCGCGCAGCGGGGTGATGCGCAGGTTGCCGTTGCCGTCGAGGGCGACGTTGCTCGTGCTGTTGGTCATCCGCTCGACCTCGCCGGTGCCCCAGTTGGCGGGGCCGCCCGGGTAGGAGGTGCCGGTCGCGTACTGCCAGTTGGAGGTGGAGACGCCGGTTCCGGCGGGCCCGTTGAAGTCGTCCAGGAAGACCTGCGACCAGCCCGAGGGCGGCGTGGGGGCGGAGGCGTCGGCGGGCAGGGTGGCGGCCGTCGCGAGGGCGGCCGCCAGGCCGAGGGTGCTCAGCACGGCGACGAGGGCGCGGCGCCGTCTGGGTATGCCGGAGGTTTCGCTCATGGGGGTGCCTCTCGGGTACGGGGTGGGGGTGCGGGTGCTTCTCGGGGCGCTCTGAGAGCGCTCTCAAAGTGCGCCCAATGTGCTCTCGGCCACTCCGGTCGTCAAGAGGTGAAACAGTGAAAGTCGCCGCGCCGCAGGTGAGTTCACCGCGTGAATGCGACCCGGACCCTGCGCCGAGCGGGACTCGACGACGGTGGCCGGTGCCGGGTCGATCCCCGCCGGCCCGGCCGGTGAGCGGCGGTGAGCGGCGGTGAGCGGCGGCAGGGCTGGTACCGCGGCCGTCGGGTGATGCGTCGGCCGGTGCCGGGCCGGGATGCGTGCGGCCGGGCCCCGGCTCGGGGCGCGCGTGGTGTTCGCTGGTCGGCCCCGTGTGGTGAGGGGTGTCGGGTGTTCGGTCGTTCGCGTGCCGAGTCCGGGGGCGCCTCCAGGGCCCCGGCGGAGGGCAGGCTCATGCCTGCGCGGCGAGCCCCCGCCACGCCTCCCAGGTGTCCAGGCGTTGCCGGTAGGCCGCCTCGACGACGGGGTAGGGGTACGTGCCGAGGAAGAGCCGCAGGGGCGGTTCGTCGGTGTCGACCAGTTCGAGGACGACCTCGGCGGTGGCCGCGGGATCCTGCGGTGCGCGGGCCGCGGCCCCGGCCCGGCGTGCCTCGCGGACGGGGTCGTAGGCGTCGATGGGGTCGGTGTGCACCGCGGAGGAGCCGGACCAGTCGGTGCCGTAGGGGCCGGGTTCGACGATCGTGACGCGGATGCCGAGCGGACCGACCTCCTGGGCGAGCGCCTCGCTCATGCCCTCCAGCGCCCACTTGGAGGCGTTGTAGAGGCCCAGGGAGGGGAAGGCGGCCAGGCCGCCGAGGCTGGACACCTGGAGGATGTGCCCGGCGCCCTGGGCGCGCAGCACCGGCAGGGCCGCCTGCGTCACCCACAGCGGGCCGAGCACATTGGTGTCCAACTGGGCGCGGGCCTGTTCCTCGGTGGTCTCCTCGACCATGCCGAACAGGCCGTAGCCCGCGTTGTTGACGACCACGTCGAGGCGTCCGAAGGTGTCGGCGGCTCGTCGGACCGCGGTGAACGCGGCCGCCCTGTCGGTGACGTCGAGAGTGAGGGGCAGCACGCTGTCGCCGTAGGTGTCGGCGAGGGGCTTCAGGGACTCGACGCGGCGGGCGGTGGCGGCCACGCGGTCGCCCCGGGACAGTGCGGCCTCGGTCCAGATCCGGCCGAAGCCGCGGGACGCTCCGGTGATGAACCATGTCTTCTGCATGCACTCGACCCTGCGCCTCCTGCCGGACGGCAGCCAGCACCCCCGGAGGGTTACCCTTCCGAGATGGCGGCCGACAACACGCTCGGAGAGTTCCTGAAGGCCCGGCGGGGCCGGGTCCCGCCCTCGCGGGCGGGGCTGCCCGACCACGGCAGGCGCCGGGTCGCCGGGCTGCGCCGTGACGAGCTGGCCCGGCTGGCCGGCATCAGCGAGCCCTATCTGACCCGCCTGGAACAGGGCGTTGACCGGCATCCGTCGCCGCAGGTGCTGCGGGCTATCGCCCGGGCGCTGGAACTGGACGACGACTCCTGCGCGCACCTGTTCGCGCTCGCCGCGCCCGAGCCCGGCCCCGTACGCCCCGCTCGGACCGAAGTCGCCCCGGACGTGCACCAGTTGCTCGACGCGTGGGCGGGTACCCCGGCCTATGTGCGCGACCGGCTCTTCGACGTGCTCGCCGCCAACAAGTGGGCCCGCGCGCTCGCCCCCCTGTACGAGCCGGGACACAACCTGGTCAGGGACGTGTTCCTCGACCCGGCGGCCCGCCGCCTGTTCCCCGACTGGCCCGGGATCGCCGCGCAGACCGCCGCCGCCCTGCGCGCCGAGGCCGATCCGCGCGATCCCCGGGTCGGGCGGCTCGTCGCCGAACTGGAGGCGGACGAGGACTTCCGGCGCCTGTGGGCCCGGCACGACGCGCGGCCCGCCCGTGACGAGCTCAAACGCTTCGCGCACCCGGTCGTCGGCGAGCTGGCCCTGCGGCGGCAGGCGCTCACCGTCGGGGGCGCCGAGCAGCAGGTGATCATCGTCTACCAGGCGGCGCCGGGAAGCCCCTCCGAGGCCGCCCTCGCCAGACTCCTGTGACGGTCAGAGCGCGCTGCCGGCCTTCCAGTCCGACCACGACAGGTTCCAGCCGTTGAGGCCGTTCGACGCTTCCACGGTCCTCTCCCCGGAGTTCCTCACGATCACGACGTCGCCGAGCATGGAGCTGTCGTAGAACTTGTAGCCGTCCACGGAGCTGTCGTTCGCGCCCTTGGCGTCGTGCAGGCCGATGCAGCCGTGGCTGGTGTTCTGGTGGCCGAACACCGCGGTGGACGCCCAGTAGTTGCCGTGCACAAAGGTGCCGGAGGTGGTCAGGCGCTGGGCGTGCGGGACGTCGGAGATGTCGTACTCGTCGCCGAGCCCGACCGTCGAGGACTCCATGCGGGTCTGCTCGAACCGCTCGCTGATCACCATGATCCCGGACCAGGTGGTGTGCTCGGCGTCGCCGCCGCTGACCGGGTAGGTGGCGATCGTCTCGCCGCCCCGCTGGACGACCATCTCCTTGGTGGCCAGGTCGACCGTGCTGATCTGCTCGCGGCCGATGTGGAAGGTGACGTCCTTCGACTGCACGCCGTAGACGCCGTCCGCGCCCTGGACGTCCTTGAGCCGCAGCCCGAGCGTGATCCTCGTGCCGGCCGCCCAGTAGGTCTCGGGCCGGAAGTCGAGCCGGGTGTCGCTGAACCAGTGGCCGACGATCTCCACCGCGGGCTCCGCGGTCACGGTGATCGCCTTCTGGACGGCGGCCTTGTCGGACACGGCACGGGTGAAGTCGATCGACACGGGCATGCCGACGCCGGAGGTGGAGCCCGCCTCGGGGGTGAAGTAGCCCACGAACGTCTCGCCGGGCGACCTCGTGGTGAAGGCCGCCGTCACGTCGGTGCCGTCCTGCGCCGTGACCGCGACCGTGTACTCGGTGCCCGAGTAGGGGTTCCGCGACGAGGTCCAGGTCGTCCTGTCGTCGTTGTAGGACCCGTCCAGTGCGGAGCCGTCGTTGCCGGTCACCTTCACCGAGGCGAGGGTTCCGTCGGTGACGACGACCTCGACGGGGGCGGTGAAGTCGGCCTTCGTGGTGCCGTCGGCCGGGGTGACCGTGACGACCGGCTTCCGGGTGGCCGCCCGCACGGACGCGGTCGCCGCCGACCCCGGTGAGGCGCCCGCCCCACCGCTGCCGCACCCCGTCAGCAGGGTCGCGGCCGGTACGGCGCCGAGCGCGGCGAGGATCCCGCGGCGGGACCACTTCTCCGACTGCTCGGACCGGTTCGATATGTGCGAGTCGCCCACGGGAGGCCTTCCTGAGATGTCCGCCTTTGCGGGTGCATCGTGCGCCTCGCACCTTGGGTGATCCTTTGAATCACCGGGCCGTGGGCTGAGATTCCGATAAGAGGCCCCGAGGGGCGGCCGGGCCTCCTGCGGATACGCCGGGGCGGCTTCCAGGGTCGGCCCCGCCCGTCGGCCGGCACGAGTGGATGACTTCGAGGGGTGCCCCGACCGCCGTCGGACACGCGGGCACGGTGGCGCGTCGGGGCACGACCGTCCGTCGCTGTCAGGCGTTCGTCGACAGGGACCGCTGCCGCATCCCGCAGCCCGGACCGGCCGTGCGCCCTGCGCGAGACGGCGAAGCCGGCGCGGGAGATCCTCGCCGGCTGAGCAGTACCTGGCTGAACGTCGATGGGCTCGCTCAGTGGGTCGGGGCGGGCCCATCGACGTTACAGGGCGCCGGGTTGGGTCGTCGGGCGGCTGCGGGTGCGCCGTGGCTTGTCGCGCAGTTCCCCGCGCCCCTGAAAGAGCTGCAACCGCACCTGCTCAAGGGGCGCGGGGAACCGCGCGACAAACCCCCACCGGCCCGCGGCCAACGGACGAGCGGTGCCACCCTCTCCGTACCGCTCCCCGCACTGGTGTTCGCGGAACATGGCGGCCGGCCGGGGCCGCGGTCGTCGGCTCCCGGCCGCACGCGCCCACCAGGAACGGCCAACCAGTGTCATGGTCGCCGGCTCCCGGGCGCCGCCCTCCGGGGTTCCCGGGAACCGTCGTCCGTCGCCGTCAGGGACCGCTCGTGTGAGGTCGACTCCCGCAGCCCGAACCGGTCGTGCACCCTGCGCAGCGGCTTCGGGGCCCACCAGGCGCGCCGGCCGAGCAACGCCATGGTCGCCGGGACCAGCAGCATCCGTACGACCGTCGCGTCGATCAGCACCGCGAGGGTCAGCCCGAGACCGATCTGCAGGATGGGGGAGAACCCGCCGGTCATGAAGGCGCCGAACACGACCGCGAGGAGCAGCGCGGCACAGGTGACGACCCGCCCCGAGCGGCGCAGCCCGGTCACGACGGCCCCCTCGTCGTCGCCGCCGCGCTGCCGGGCCTCCCGCATCCGGGCCAGGATGAACAGCTCGTAGTCCATGGCGAGCCCGAAGGCGATCGACACGATCAGCGGCGGGGCGGTCAGGCTCAGTGCGCCCAGCCCCTCGCCGCCGAGCAGCCCGGCCCCGTGGCCGTCCTGGAAGACCCACACCACCACACCGAGCGCCGCGCCCAGGCTGAGCAGGGTGGTCGCGATGGTGCGCAGCGGGATCAGCACCGAACCGGTGAAGGCGAACAGCAGCACGAAGACGGCGGCCAGGACGGTCAGCGCCGCCCAGGGCGCCCGGTCGGCGAGCATCGCGCGGAAGTCGACCAGCCGGGCCGCGACCCCGGTCACCTCGACGGGCTGGTCGCCGCGCAGGTCCCGTACCCGCTCGACCAGGGCGGTGACCGCCTTGCCGTCCACCGTGCCGGGCGGCGGCAGCTCCACGACGGTGCTGCCGCCCGGCAGGTCACGGGACTCGGCGTGCGGGACCAGGGCGCGGACGCGGTCGGCGGTCGCGCTGTCGGTGCCGGGTCCGAGGAGGACGACCACGGGGGAGACGCCGGTGCCCTTCGGGAAGTGCGCGTCCACGGTGTCGTACAGCTGCCGTGCCTCGGTGCTCGCGGGCAGTTGCCGGGCGTCGCCGATGGCGATGCGCAGGCCGGTCAGCGGCAGGGCGAGCAGCAGCAGGACCGGGACGACGGTGACCAGGACGGCGATCCGGCGGCGCTGCGCGAACCGGGCGAGACGGGCGAAGACCCGGCCCTCCTCGTCCTCGGAACGCGCCTTCGAGGGCCGGATGCGCCCCCCGAACCTCGTGAGCAGCGCGGGCAGCAGGGTGACCGCGGCCAGCATGTCGACCACGACGACGGCGGCGATGGCCAGACCCATGCTGCGCAGGAACACGCTCGGGAACACCAGCAGCCCGGTCAGGCTGACGGCCACGGTGAGGCCGGAGAACAGGACGGTCCGGCCGGCCGCGTCGACCGTGCGGTGCACGGCCTCGACCAGGTCCTCGGTGTGCCGTCGCTCCTCCCGGAAGCGGACCAGCAGCAACAGGGCGTAGTCGACGGCGAGTCCGAGCCCGAGCATGGTGGTGACCTGGATCGCGTACACCGAGATGTCGGTGACCTGGCTGAAGGCGAACAGTCCCAGGAAGGCGCCCGCGATCCCGCTCACCGCGATCACCAGCGGCAGGGCGGCGGCACGCAGTCCGCCGAACACGACGAGCAGCAGGGCCAGTACGACCGGCAGGGAGATCAACTCGGCGTTCCGCACGTCCTCCTGGGCCCGCTCGCCGAGTTGCCGGCCGAGCAGTTCGCCGCCGCTGACGTGGACGTCGGGCGCGTCGATCCGCTTGACGGTCTCGACGACGGTGTCCGTCGCCTCCTCCTCGGCCTCGTCGCTCAGGCCGCCCTCGAAGGTCACGGGGATGACGAGTGCCTGTCCGTCGCGGGCGGTGAGACCGGGCGTGCGGTACGGGTCCGGCACCTGGGCCACCCCGGCGATCTCGCGGACCTCGGCGACGGTCCGTTCGACCTGGGCGCGCAGCGCCGCGTCGGCGACGGCCTCGCCCGCGACGACCGCGGTGACGGACTCGCCGGACGGGTCCACGGCGGAGAGCCGGTCGTCGGCCCGGTCGGACTCGGTGCCCGGCACGTCGGGCACGTCGTCGGAGAGGTCGGCGAAGACGCCCGTCCCGAGGCCGAAGCCCAGCAGCAGGAAGGCGGCCCAGAGGCCGATGACGGTCAGCGGGCGGCGGGTCGCAGCCCGGGCGAGGGTGGAGAGCACGGGGGCCTCCCGGCGGGTCGGAGCGGTCGGTGGTCGGTGGCACCTCAGACTGCTGCCGCGGGCGCGCCCGCCGGATCGCCGGGGCGGGCGGTTTCGGCCCCTCCGCCGCACGGGTGAGACGGGGCGGTCCCTCACTCCCGCGGGGGAGGAATCTCCGGTACCGGTCGGGCAGTTGACCCAGCAGACACCCAAGAGGAGGCCGCATGTCCGAGGTACCGCCCGCTGTCCGTGAACTCCGGCTCGTCGTCACGGCGGACGACTACGACGAGGCGCTGCGCTTCTACCGGGACGTCCTCGGGCTGCCCGAACGGGCCGCGTTCTCCTCGCCCGACGGACGGGTCACCATCCTGGAGGCCGGACGCGCGACGCTGGAGCTCACCGATCCGAACCACGCCGCGTTCATCGACGAGGTCGAGGTGGGGCGGCGGGCCGCCGGGCACATCCGCGTGGCGTTCCAGGTGGACGACTCGACGGTCATGACGGCGAGGCTGGCGCAGGCCGGGGCGGAGGTGGTCGCCGAACCGACCCGCACGCCCTGGAACTCGCTCAACTCCCGCCTGGAGGCGCCCGGTTCGCTGCAACTGACCCTGTTCACCGAACTGGGGGACTAGGGCGCACCCGGCGTCACCAGCCCCGTCTCGTAGGCGCAGATCACCGCCTGCACCCGGTCCCGCAGTCCCAGTTTGCCCAGCACGTTGCTGACATGGGTCTTGACCGTGTGCTCGCTGACGAACAGGGTCGTGGCGATCTCCGCGTTGGACAGGCCCCGGGCCAGCATCCGCAGGGTCTCCACCTCGCGGGCCGTCAGGACGTCCAGGCGGTCGGGGGCGGGTCCGGCGGCGGCCTCCTCGCGGCGGCGGCGCACGATGTCCGCGACCAGGCGGCGGGTGACGGTCGGGGCGAGCAGCGAGTCGCCGCCCGCCACCACGCGGACCGCGTGCACGAGGTCGTCCCGGCGCACGTCCTTGAGGAGGAAGCCGCTGGCGCCCGCGTACAGGGCGTCGTACACGTACTCGTCGAGGTCGAACGTGGTCAGCATGACCACCTTGCAGCTCGACCGGGCGCACACCCGCCGGGCCGCCTCCAGGCCGTCCATGACGGGCATCCGGATGTCGAGGAGCAGGACGTCGGGCGCGTGGCTGCGCACCGCCTCCACCGCCTCGGCGCCGTCCCCGGCCTCGGCGACCACCTCGATGTCCTGCTGCGCCTCCAGGATCATGGTGAAGCCGCTGCGGACCAGTTCCTGGTCGTCGGCGACGACCACCCGGATGCTCACCCGAGGGCCGCTTCCCGTTCGGCGGTCGCGGGCAGCCGTACGACGACCCGGAAGCCCCCCTCCGGGCCCGGACCGGCCTGCGCGCTGCCCCCGCAGGCGGCCGCCCGCTCCCTGAGCCCGATCAGCCCGTGTCCGCCGGCCGTGCGCGCGGGGCCCCTGCCGTCGTCGGTCACCGTGAGGGTCAACCCGTCCTCCGCCCAGTCGAGTTCCACCTGTGCGCAGGAAGCGTACGCGTGCTTCAGCGTGTTGGTCAGGGCCTCCTGCACCGCGCGGTAGGCGGCGACCTCGGTGTCCGGGGGCAGCGGACGAGGCCGGCCGCGAACGCTCAGGTCGATCCGGAGCCCGGTGGATTCGGCGACCTGGCCGATCAGGGCGGGCAGCCCGGCGAGATCCGGCTGCGGCAGCCGCACGGCCCCGCCCAGGCGCTCCTCCTCCTTCAACACGCCAAGAATCCGCCGCAGTTGGGCCATCGCGTCCCGGCCGCTGGCCGCGATCGCGTCGAACGCGGCCTCGGCGCGGGCCGGATCACTGCGCACCACGACCGGCCCGGCCTCCGCCTGGACGACCATCAGGCTCACCGCGTGCGCGAGGATGTCGTGCATGTCCCGGGCGATGCGGGAGCGTTCCTGGGCGATGGCCCGCGCGGTCTCGGCGGCCCGCTCCCGTTCCAGCCGGCGGGCCCGGTCCTCGACGGCTGCGGTGTACGCGCGCTGGACACGGGCCAGGACGCCGAGGCCGTAGGCGCAGATCATGCCGGTGATGTGGAAGGCGTACTCGAAGGGCTCGGAGTGCTCCTTGTGCTGCATGGTCAGCACCGCCCCGAGCAGCCAGCCCACCAGCATCGAGCGGCGCTGCCAGGGAAGGCTCTGGGCGGCCATGGTGTACAGGACGACCAGCCCGCCGTAGAGCACGTCGGGCGGTGGCGCGTGGTAGTAGGCCATGGCCGTGGTGGCCGCCGAGACGGCCAGGGCGCAGGAGCAGGGGAAGCGGCGGCGCCAGACCAGGGGGACGGCGGTGGCGGCGCCCAGCAGCCAGCCCGCCAGGGTCAGCCGGTCGTCGCCCTCGTCGGGGAACAGCCACTGCAGGGAGGCGGCGAACAGCACCAGGAGGGCGAGGGCGCTGTCGACGACGTAGGGGTTCGTCGTCCTCAGACGGGTCACGACGGGGGCGTACCAGGACCGGGCGGCGGGCATGAGCGGCTCCTCGGGGCCGGGGCCGTTCCAGTATCACGACGCCGAGGTGGCCCGGACCTCACCGGTGCGAGGGATATCCGGTGCCGGTCAGGGGCGGCACCGCCGGCTGCCAGCCCAGCGCCCGCGAGATCCCGAGCGCAGCGAGCCGTACCGCCGGGACCAGCGCCGGCACCTGGGCGTCGGCGTACGGCACGACGACCGACACGGCCGCGACCACCGCCCCGTCGGGCCCCCGCACGGGGGCGGCCACCGACAGGGCGTCGTCGGTGACCTGACGGCTGCTCACCGCGACGCCGGTGCGCCGCACCTCGGCCAGGACCCGGCGCAGCCGCACCGGTTCGGCGATGGTGTACGGCGTGAAGACGGCGAGCGGGCCCGCGCAGTACTCCTCCTGCTCGTGCGGCTCGCAGTGCGCCAGCAGCACCAGGCCGACCCCGGTGGCGTGCAGCGGCCAGCGCGCCCCGACCCGGATGTGCACGCCGACCGACGAACGCCCCGCGATCCATTCGATGTAGACGACGTCCGCGCCGTCCCGCACCGCCAACTGCACGTTCTCGTGGGTGGCTTCGTACAGGTCCTCCAGGTACGGCAGCGCGAGCTGCCTGAGCGCGACCCCGCGCGGCGCGAGCGCGGCGACCTCCCACAGGCGCAGTCCCACGTGGTAGACCCCGGCGTCGTCCCGCTCCAGCGCGCCCCAGTCGGCCAGCGCGCCCACCAGCCGGTGCGTGGTCGTCAGGGTGAGTCCGGCCCGCCGGCTGATGTCGGTGAGGGACAGCGCCGGGTGGTCGTGGTCGAACGCGGCGAGCACGGCCAGCAGGCGGTCCGGGGCGGAGCGCAGGGTCATGGCCGGTCGGCGACTCTCAGCAGGAGGGCCTGGAGGGTGTCGCGCTCGGCGGGGTCGAGTGGCGCGAGCAGGTCGTTGGTGACCCGTCTGCCCGCCTCGTCGGTGTCGCGCAGGAACGCCCGGCCCTTGTCCGTGAGCACGACGGTCTTGCTGCGGCGGTCGTCGGGGGAGGGGCGGCGCTCGGTCATGCCCAGCTTCTCCAGGTCGTCGACCAGGCCGACGATCGCGCTGGGGTCGTAGCCGAGCCGGGTGCTCAGCTCCCGCTGGAGGGCGCCCTCGGAGCCGGCGAGGTAGCGCAGCACCGCGTAGTGCCGCAGCCGCAGTCCCGACTCCTGGAGGAACGTGTTGAACAACTGACCCGAGCGCAGCCCCAGGCGGTACAGCAGATAGCCGGTGTCCGCGTGCAGCCCGCGCATCCACGGCTCCTCCGAGTCGATGGCCTTCGGGGTGACGTGCTGACGTGTGATGGCGGGCTCCTCGTGCTCGGGGTGTCAGGGAGATTCCAGCATGACGCACCCGAAGGTCGCCAACAACTATTGACGTCACCAATTATTGCTCTTAGCTTCGATCCCGGAGTCACACCGCGCTTTCCGAAGCCGCGCCACCCGCATCCGTTCGTGAAGGGACCTCCTCGTGCCCAGCATCGATCTCACCGGCAAGGCCGCCGTCGTCACCGGCAGCGGCCGGGGCCTCGGCCTCGCCTACGCGCACGCCCTGGCCGCCCACGGCGCGTCCGTGGTCGTCAACGACGTCGACGAGGCCGTGGCCGAGGCGGCCGTGAAGTCCATCGCGGAGGCGGGCGGCACCGCCGTCGCCGAGGTCGTCCCGGTCGGCACCACCGAAGCCGCCGAGCGGCTCGTGAACCGGGCCGTGGCGGAGTTCGGGCGGCTCGACGTCCTGGTCACCAACGCGGGCATCCTGCGCGACAAGGTGCTGTGGAAGATGACCGACGACGACTTCGACGCGGTGATCGCCACCCACCTCAAGGGCACCTTCACCTGCGCCCGCGCCGCCGCCGTCCGCATGCGCGAACAGGGCGAGGGCGGCACCCTGATCCTGGTCGGCTCCCCGGCCGGCCAGCGCGGCAACTTCGGGCAGACGAACTACGCCGCCGCCAAGGCCGGCATCGCCGCCTTCGCCCGCACCTGGTCCATGGAACTGGGCCGCGCGAACATCACCGTCAACGCGATCGTGCCCGTCGCGGCCACCGCGATGACCGAGACCATCCCCGCCTTCGCCCCCTACGTCGAGGCCATGCGGAACGGCGAGCCGCTCCCCGACTTCCTCCGCAAGGGCGAGGGCTTCGGCACCCCCGAGGACTGCGCGGCCCTCGTCCCCTTCCTCGCCTCCGAGGCCGCCCGAGGCATCACCGGCCAGGCCATCGGCATCGGTGGCGACAAGGTGGCACTCTGGTCCCATCCGCAGGAGATCAGGACGGCTTACGCCGACGGCGGCTGGACCCCCGAGACCCTCGCCGACGCCTTCACCGGCTCGGTCGGCGCCGAGCTCCAGACCGTCGGCATCCCGGCACCGAAGCTTCCGGAGGCGTGATGGACATCGAGTCGCTGGTCGCCATCGACGTCCACACCCACGCCGAGGTCTCCTCCAAGGGCCACTCCTCGCTGGACGACGACCTGCACGACGCCTCCTCCGCCTACTTCAAGGTGGAGGGCAAGCGGAAGCCGACCCTGGAGGAGACCGCCGCCTACTACCGGGAGCGGAGGATGGCCGCCGTGATCTTCACGGTGGACGCCGAGTCCGCGACCGGCACCGCGCCCGTCCCCAACGAGGAGGTCGCCGAGGCGGCCGCCGCCAACTCCGACGTGCTGATCCCCTTCGCCTCCATCGACCCCTTCCGCGGCAGGGCGGGCGTCAAGCAGGCCCGCCGCCTGGTCGAGGAGTACGGGGTGAAGGGCTTCAAGTTCCACCCCAGCATCCAGGGCTTCTTCCCCAACGACCGCTCGGTGGCCTACGACCTCTACGAGGTCATCGAGGAGACCGGCACCATCGCCCTCTTCCACACCGGGCAGACCGGCATCGGCGCCGGGGTCCCCGGCGGCGGTGGGATCAGGTTGAAGTACTCCAACCCCCTCCACGTGGACGACGTGGCCGCCGACTTCCCGCACCTGAAGATCATCCTGGCGCACCCGTCGTTCCCCTGGCAGGACGAGGCCCTCGCCGTCGCCACGCACAAGCCGGGCGTGCACATCGACCTGTCCGGCTGGTCGCCGAAGTACTTCCCGCCGCAGCTCGTGCAGTACGCGAACACGCTGCTCAAGGACAAGGTTCTCTTCGGCTCCGACTTCCCCGTCCTCACCCCCGACCGCTGGCTCGCCGACTTCGAGAAGCTGTCGGTCAAGGACGACGTGAAGCCGAGGATCCTCAAGGAGAACGCCGCCCGTCTGCTCGGGCTGACCAAGCCGTAAGGGGCCCCTGATGCGCAACGAGGGACTGGGTTCGTGGCCCGCACGCCGGGCCCGCAAGACCCCGCACCGCACCGCCCTGGTCCACGGCGGCACGACGGTCACCTACGCCGGGCTGCACGCCCGCGTCACCCGCCTCGCGCACGTCCTGCGCGCCCGGGGCATCCGGCGCGGCGACCGGGTCGCCTACCTCGGCCCCAACCACCCCTCCTACCTGGAGACGCTGTTCGCGGCCGGCACCCTCGGCGCGGTCTTCGTCCCCCTCAACACCCGCCTCGCCGGGCCGGAGATCGCCTACCAGCTCTCCGACTCCGGGGCCAGGGCACTGGTCTACGGCCCCTCGCACGCGGGACTCGTCGCCGGACTGCCGGGCGACACCGACGTCCGCACGTACGTCGAAGTCGGCGCCGAGTACGAGCGGTTGCTCGCCGAGTCGCCGGCCGAGCCGGTCGACGAGCCGGTCACGCCCGACGACACCTGCATCATCATGTACACCTCGGGCACGACCGGCCGCCCCAAGGGCGCGATGCTCACCCACGGCAACCTGACCTGGAACGCGATCAACGTCCTCGTCGACACCGACCTCATCGCCGACGAACGCGCCCTGGTCTCCGCCCCGTTGTTCCACACCGCGGGCCTGAACATGCTGACCCTCCCGGTGCTCCTCAAGGGCGGCACCTGCGTCCTGGTCGAGTCCTTCGACCCCGACGCCACCTTCGACCTGATCGAACAGCACCGGATCACCTTCATGTTCGGGGTGCCGACGATGTTCGAGCAGGTGGCGAGACACCCGCGCTGGCCGGACGCCGACCTGTCCTCCCTGCGCATCCTGACGTGCGGCGGCTCCCCGGTCTCGACCCCCCTCATCGCCGCCTACCAGGCGCGAGGCCTCACCTTCCTCCAGGGCTACGGCATGACCGAGGCCTCTCCCGGGACCCTGTTCCTGGACGCCGAGCACGCCGTCAGCAAGGCGGGTTCGGCGGGCGTGCCGCACTTCTTCAGCGACGTCCGGGTGGTACGGCCGGACCTCGCGCCCGTCGACGTCGACGAGACCGGCGAGGTCGTGCTCCGCGGCCCGCACGTCATGCCCGGCTACTGGGGGCTGCCCGAGGAGACCGCCGCCTCCTTCGCGGACGGCTGGTTCCGCAGCGGGGACGCGGCCCGCGTCGACGAGGACGGATACGTCTTCATCGTGGACCGCATCAAGGACATGATCATCTCCGGTGGCGAGAACATCTACCCCGCCGAGATCGAGGACCTGCTCCTCGGCCATCCGGACATCGCCGAGTGCGCGGTCATCGGCGTCCCGGACGACAAGTGGGGCGAGGTGCCGCGGGCCGTCGTCGTCCCGCGCGAGGGCGCCACGCCCGACCCCGACGAGATCCTGGCCTCCCTGGCCGGCCGGCTCGCCAAGTACAAGATCCCCAAGTCGGTGGTGATCGCGGACGGACTCCCGCGCACCGCCTCCGGAAAGCTCCTCAAGTCCCGGGTGCGCAAGCGCTACGGCAACAGCTAAGGAACCCCATGAGCCTCACCGTGAACGGCGTCGACGAACTGAAGAAGCTCGCCGGCAGCGACCTCGGCACCAGTGAGTGGATCGAGGTCACCCAGGAGCGCATCGACACCTTCGCCGACGCGACCGGCGACCACCAGTGGATCCACGTGGACCCCGAGCGCGCCAAGGACGGCCCGTTCGGCGCCCCCATCGCCCACGGCTACCTGACCCTGTCCCTGTTCATCCCCCTCTTCACCGAACTCCTGGACGTCCAGGGCGTGACGACGAAGGTCAACTACGGCCTGAACAAGGTCCGTTTCCCCTCCCCGGTGAAGGTCGGCTCCCGCATCCGCCTGGTCGGCAAGCTGACCGAGGTCGAGGAGGTGCCGGGCGGTGTCCAGATCACCGTCGACGGGGCGATCGAGATCGAGGGCGGCGCGAAGCCGGCGGCCGTGCTCCAGAGCCTTTCCCGGTTCTACGTCTGATCAGGTGGCCCTGCGCAGGGTGCGGATCCGCTGCTGCGCGGCACCGACCGCGTTCTTGAGCTCGATGCGGGCGTATTCCTGCTGCATCGCGGCCTCCAGACGCGCGGTCAGTTCGGCGGCCGGGATCTCGCCCGTACCCGGTACCGGCGGAAGCACCGTGGCCAGATAGCGGTCGAGGCGCTCCACGACGACCTGGAGTTCGGGTCGGATGGCCTCCGTGCGCTGTGCCGTGTCGTCCAGCAGGTGGCGCAGACCGTGCAGCGGTTCGAAGTTCGCCGAGTGGCACGGCTTGTGGGCGTGTTCGCACAGCTTCTCGACGAGCCTCCTGAGGTAGGTCGTGGCGTCGTCGAAGTCGTGTCCGTCCTCGTCGGACCTGCGCATGCGCTGGACCCAGGCGAGTGCCCGACGGTGGTGACGGAGGGTGAGAACGGCGATCAAGGTCGCGGCCACGCCGCAGACGGCGCCCACCAGGGCGGATCCGGTGTCTGTTCCGGCGGCCAGGACGGTTGTGCTGGACATCATGGGTGTGTCATCCGTTCATGAGAACGCGTACGCACGCCCCTGACGAGGAGCACGGACACATTCGAAGGCGGGGACGGAAGCGGTGACGCGGGAGACGGTGGCGCGGGGGCAGGGAGCGGTGGCGCGGTCTACGAGAGTCCGGCCGTGCGGCGGAGGGCGGGCAGGTCCGTCACGACGAACTGGCGGTATCCGCTGCGCAGTACACCGCCGTGGGGCAGACCGCTGTCGGTGCCGGGGGCACGCAGGAGACGGATCGTGTTCTCCACGGTCGAGACACCCAGCACGAGGGCATCCGCCATGTCCTTCTGGCTGGGGCCCTGGATGGTGACCTGGCCCGGCGCGGCAGGGTCGGCGGTCCCGGCGACCGCGGCGAGATGGACGAGGAGCGCACTGACCCGCTGCAACGGGGTGCGGGTGAGGGTGCCGTAGATCATCTCGTCGGTGCGGTTGCGGTCCTCCAGGCTGCGCAGCAGGGCCAGTTGGATGTGTGGGCGTCGGCGCAGAAGAAGGTTCATGCCCTGCAACGGGCACGGCATGACCCAGGTCGTGGTGAGGCACGTCGTCCTGACCGTGGCGTCCGGCTCGATGAGTTTGGTCTCGCCGAGCAGCTGACCGACGCCCCGGAAGCGGGTGATCTTGGGTGCGTCCTTGCCGGGGCCGAAGGGATGGCGCTCCTGCCGGACGCATCCGCCCAGCACGATGTGCACGTGTTCGTCGTGTCGCCCGATGGGCAGTTCGTCGTCGCGTTGGTAGACGCGGCTGTCCGCGCCCCAGGAGCTGACCAGCAACGGCCAGGCGCCTTCGGGGAGATGGGCGAGGAAGCTGCCGGGTCGCATGGCCTGACGTCCCTTGAGGACGTCGGCGGTCCGGAAGGCGTCGACCTTCGGGACCATTACCGGGCCCCGGTCAGGCGGGCCGCGGTCAGGGGCCGGCGGTCGTGCCGCCGCGCAGCCGCACCGCGGTCGTCACACAGCGTCAGAGGTGACGCTGTGTCATGAGGTGGAGTGGGGGGTATGCCGAAGCCATCGGCGATGGCGGTGTTCATCGGTCTGAGGTCCTTCGGGCGAGGGTGGGATCCGGGTGCACCGCTGGCTGCGGCCCACCCGGGCGACGGGTCCAGGTCCTCTCTCTCGCGTTGTCGGCCCGGTGGTTAGGCGGGCTGCGAGGCGAAGACGTTTTGACAAGTTACCCCTCTGCCCCAGGAAATCGCCAGTCACTGATGACGGAGAGCAAAGTTTCCCGTCGTGGGCGGCGGAGCAGTAAATCTCTCCCTCGCCAGAGGGAGTTCCCGTCACGCTTCCTTGGTGGTGTGATGTGCATCACAGCGCCTTCAGCAGGGTGGAAGGATGCGACTTTATCTGCAGGGGTCCCCTGGGATTTTATGCAGTCCGTTGCGAATTTTTACCGCAGATGAGTGGCGAAGGGCCCGCCGGTAACCGCGAGAGAAAAAGAGGAGGCTCCGGGGAACCACCCCCGGAGCCTCCCGGAAAGGGCCTGGACCCGTCGAGGCTCAGACCGATACCCAGTAAACACCACCTGCCTGGAAAAGGTCACCTGGGTGCCAACTCCCCGCCCTGGAGTCCCCACGGGGAGGGCTTTGCGCAGTCGACTTGGGCGGCGAGGTCGGCGGCGCGCGCCTTGATCGATTCGAGGGAGAAATGAACCCTTTGTCGTGTTGACGGCTCTATGTTCCGCGTCTTGCCCTGTTCGTCTTGTGTTTAGGTGCATCAGTGGTGAATGGCGATCACTTGAGGACCATTCCGGACTGGCCGCCACGGCGGGATCTTGTCGGAGAGTGACCCCGCTCGTGTGTTCGGTGTATGCAGTATGTGCCGGTCCTTGCATAAATCTACGTGGCATATTCGGTGAAGCGTGTACCGGACTTCTCGCCTCTGAATTTCTCTCCTCTGGCCTGTTGCGGGGAGGTGACGCGATATGTATCGGCATGCGGCCGCAGGAATACCCGAACTCATTGCCTGGTATGGCCGCCCTCTCGCACGAAGGGCGGCAGGTGTGAATTAGGGGGTGGCCGTCCCCCCGCCCCTCCTATTGTCAGCAGGCACCTTCCCGGAAACCGCAGCGCCGACGTGCCGGAGGGGCGGGGCGAGACTTTCTCCAACCCTGAGTAGCGGACCGGACACGTTTCGCACACACCTTGAGATGTCCCGACGCCTACGCAAAGTGAGCTACGGGGTGACCGACCGTCAGGATCCCGCAATATCAACGAAGACCGGGTTCGAGTAGAACCACGTGTCCTCCCACGGGTCCCCGTTGCCGGGCTCGTGGGGGATCGGGCCGTGCGGGTCGACGGAGGCGCCGAGGTAGCCCGTGCCGTGCCGCTTGCCGTCGCTGCCGCGCAGCCGGACGTAGAAGGACTCGTCCCCGACGGTCAGCGGAACGCGCAGGGTGTACGTGCCCTTCCGGCCGGACACGTCCGTCGTCCGTACGACCCTGGTGTCCGGCGCCCGCCAGGCGTCCCGGTCGCCCACCGGACCGCGCACCGCGCCCCGGATCACGTCCACGTGCGCCAACTCGGGCAGGAATCCGTGGGGGTTCACTCGGGAGGCGCTGGTGACCGTCACGTACAGCGTGATCCGCTCACCCTTGCGGACCCGCAGCCGCCCGCCCAGCGTGACACCGCGCCCTGCGTCGCAGTCCCGCTTCACACGGACGTCGAGTCCGTCGAGCAGGTGCCCGTGGTCCACCCAGACGCGGCCCGCGCGCAGGCCCGCCATCACCGGGCGGTAGCCGTACCGGGTGACGCCGACATGGGTGCGGCTGAACTGGCCGGGCCAGAAGTCGCTGCCGGGCTGCGGGGTGTCGGTGTTAACCGGGTCGGGCAGCCTGCCGGTGTTGTCGAAGTTCTGCCCGGCCGGCCAGTCACCGTTCTTCCAGGTGTCGAAGACGGTGCGGTGGTTGTCGGAGTTCGTGGTGATCGAGAGCAGGCTGCCTTCGGCCAGCATCGAGTCCCACAGCCCGCCGACGGTCGCCGTCGCCCAGTCGAAACCGCCGTACGTCACGTACGCCTCCGCCGGATAGCCCGGCCAGGACTGCGCCGACGGCTTGTTCTCGTACTCGCCGCGGATCGAGGTCGCCCCGCGCCAGCCGGGGATCGCCGCGCCCTGGGCGCCCGGCGCGCCCTCCATGCCGATCACGATCTCGGGGGCACCTTCTCTCCCGCCGCCCGGCCCCGCTCCTCTCCCGCCACCCCGCCCCGCGTCTCGCCAGGCCCGCATCTCGTGCGGCGAGTCGATGCCGAGCCGCAGCGGATGGTTGGCGATGACGAGGACGTCGTCGACGTAGCCCGAACGGCGCTGCTCCGCCAGCCACTTGATCGCCTTCACGGCATGGGCCTCGTTGCGCGCGGTGTCGGCGGCGCCCACGGAGCCCTCGGTGTAGCCGAGCAGCTTGCCGTCGTAGGCGAGCTCGAACTGCGTGAGCAGGTCGGTCTCGTGGGGGCCGGGAGCCGCGAACACCGTGCCGTGCTCGGCGGCCGGGATGTACCACTCCAGACCCTGGAAGATGAGCTGGCGCGGGTTCTCCGCACGGGCCCTGACGATCTCCGCGTGCTCCAACTCGGCACCGTAGTAGGCGTGTCCGAAGTTGGAGTGCTCGTTGAACACCATCCAGTCGAGGCCGTACTTCGCGGCGGCCCTCGCCTGCTGGGAGAAGGTGTACTTCGCGTCGTGGCTGTAGACGGAGTGCACGTGGTGGTCGCCGACGAGGTAGGCGAGGCGTGGGTCGTCGCCGCCCAGGCGAGGACGACCGGGGGCGGCCAGTGCCGGAGTCGCCGACCCCAGCGCGAAAGCCGCGCCGAACAGGCCCGCACGGCGCAGCAGTCCACGTCGTGACACACCCTGCGCGTCGAGGTCGGCGGGGGAGACGGACGGGTCGGCCCAGGAAGGCAGTTGCTGCTCGGTCATGGTGATCCTCGCAAGCGGGTCAGTGAGTCATGAAGGACGAGACGGGCAGCGCCCGTGAGGCGATCCGCACGTCGCCGAGTCGGCCGTGGAAGATCTGGTCGATCCTGTCGGCGTAGGTGTAGCCGCCCAGCAGCCAGGGCTCGCCGACCGAGGTGATCCCGACGGCCGACGCCTTCGGGTTGCGGACCACCGGGCAGCCCTGGACGTACAGCGTGGTGTGCTTCCCGTCGTTGACGACGGCGAGGTGCCACCAGGTCTCCAGCGGGGTCTCCTGGCCCCAGTTGGTGGCGATGCCCTCCTGGTCGACCGGCCGCATCGCCCACTGCGGCTCACGGTCGTTGGACAGCGAGAGCGTGGCGAGCGGCTCGTCGGGGTCGTCGGCCGTCTTGCCGGCGGCACCGCCGGTACCGGTCCGGCTCACCAGGCCCGACCAGGCGTTGTGGTCCGGGTCCCAGTCCGCGGGGAGCCGGTAGAACGCCTCGATCGTGTAACCGTCCCTGAAGGTGGCCGAGTTGAGGGGAGCGCCGTCGACCGTGCGCAGGTAGGCGCCCCTGAGCGGCGACTTGTAGCCCTGGAACTCCAGGCTGCCGTGACCGGGCTGGTCCGGATGATGGTCCGGGGACCAGCCCAGCGTGCCGCCGCCCACCGACACCACGGTGAGGTCGTTGCCGCGGCCGGAGAGGTCGCGGACCGTGCCGGAGACGGGTGACTCGAAGCGCCAGTACGCGGCCGTCCCGCGGATCAGCATCCTGGACACCGGACGGGCCGGCCGCTCCGGCACCGGGTCGAAGCCGGAGAAACGCCTTTCGAAGTCGACGGCGACCGAGAACCGGTCGGCGTCGCCGCTGAGTTCGATCTCCTGCCGCTCCAGCTCGTTGAGCCCCTCGGCGGCCCGGCCGAGGATCCACGGGGAGACCGTCTCCACATCGATCACCCCGCGGTCGAGGTCGAAGCGGTACAGCCGGATCATGGCGGCGCCGCCGAAGTACCGGTTCTGGTAGTTCGTCAGGTGCAGGTGGACGTCGTTGCCCGCGGTGTTCGTGCGGGTCGCCCGGCCGGCCGGCCAGTAGTGCCCGTTGAGGGTGAGGAAGATCTGGTCGTGGTCCTTGACCAGCCGGTCCCACAGCTGCTGCCCGTAGGCCGACAGGGTGTCGTCCTCGACGACCAGCTCGTGCGTGGTCAGGACGACCGGAGTCCTCGGGTGAGCGGCCAGGACGTTCCTCGCCCAGGCGTACCCCTGGTCCGAGAGCCGCCAGTCCAGCGCGAGCACCATCCACTCGCGGCCCGCCGCCCTGAAGAGGTGGTACGTGTTGTAGCCGTCGGCGGAGGCGCCGCCGAAGGTCCTGTGCCGTTCGAGACGGTCCGGACCGAACACGTCCAGGTACGGCGTCGGGCCACGCTGGTCGGTGCTGGACGACTTCACGTCGTGGTTGCCCGCCAGGACGCTGTAGCCGACCCCGCGCCGGTCGAGCAGCGCGAAGGCCTCGCCGATCGCGGCGAACTCGGCCGCGGCGCCGTTCTGGGTGAGGTCGCCGAGGTGGGACAGGAAGACGATGTTCTCCTCCTCGCCCTGCTCCAGCAGATACCGCAGCGAGGCCTCGACCGGTGCCTTGTCGATGCTCGGCCCGTCGAAGAGGTACTGCGTGTCGGGCATCACGGCGAGCGTGAAACGCCGGCTCTCCGTGTCGGGGCGCCACGTGGGCGAGGCCGCGGAGGCGGTACCGGCCGCGGCGACGGGCAGGGCGACGCCCGCCGTGGCCGCGGCACCCAGCAGCGCCGTGGCCCGCAGGAAACCGCGCCGGCCGGCACCGGCCTGAGCGGCCTCCTGGCCGTGGTCGTGCTCATGCGAGGTACACACGTGTGCTCCAGGACATGACGGGGGGATCGGAGAGGGGTCAGAGCGTGCGCAGCGTCCAGCTCCAGCGGTGGACGCCCGGCGTGACGAGGTAGGAGGCGAAGGTGTCCGGGCCGCACGAGGCGGTGCCCAGGCCCCGGTGGGCGGCGTCGATGTGCACCACACAGCCCGCTCTCGGGACGAGCTCGTCGTGGTGGGCCACGGCGGTCAGGTCCGCCGCCCGGAACCGGGTCACGCCGACCTGGCGCGGTTCGTCCAGGACGACCGAGAGGCCGGTGCCGTCGGGCGCGCGGAGGCTGAAGTGCCGTACGCCGTGCCGCCCGCCGCTCTCCTGGGGGCGCAGGTAGGGCGTGAACAGCTCGTCCACGGGGACCGAGTGGTGGCCGACGGGCGCCCCGAAGGCGCGGTCCGGGTACGACTCCCAGGGGCCCTGCCCGAACCACTCCATCAGGTCGAGCCCGGCGACCGTCTCGAACACGGAGCCGACCCGCGCCACATCGGCGAGGGCGTCCGGCAGTTCGGCCGACTCCTCGACGTGCACCCCGCCCTCCACCGCGGTGAGGACCTGCACATGACGGACCACACCCGCGTCGGACACGTACTCGGCACGGACGGTGACGCGTCCCGGGGTCTGCCGTATGTGCGCGACCTTGCGCACCAGGGCGTCCAGGCCCCAGCCGCGCCAGCGCGAGGCCGTTCCGCCCAGCTCGTCGTTGTCGGTGGGCGCCCGCCACAGGGACAGCGTGGGGGCGGCGGTGAGCAGCGGATGGACCAGGAGCCCGTCGTCGTCGACCTTGACGGAACGATTCCGCACCGCCGTGGGTGCCTGGCGCTCCGCCTTCCGCAGCCGCACCTGCGGCAGGCACACCACCGTCCCGCGCGAAGCCCACGGCTCGTTGCGCGCGGTCGTCACCCGCAGCGTCAGCCACGCCTCGCCGCCGTCCCCCGGCAGCTCGAAGGGCAGCGGCACCGCCGCCGTCTGGCCGGGCCGCAGGTCGGGCAGCTCGGCGGGCGCGGTCAGGACGCGGCCGTCGGCGAGGGAGAGCTCCCACTCGGCGGCCAGCCAGTCGAGGCCCCGGAAGTGCTGGTGGTTCCCGAGCACGATCCCCTCGTGCCGGAAGCACTCGATGCGCACCGGCGCCGCGATCTCCCGGTGCTCGTACATCACCGGCTTGGGTGTGCGGTCGGGAAGGACCACACCGTCGGCGACGAAGGCGCCGTCGTGGTCGCTCTCGCCGAAGTCACCGCCGTACGCCCAGCGGTACCCGGGCGAGGCGACACCGTTGTCATGGAGTCCGACGCCCCCACGTCCGACCGGTCTGCCGTCGTTCACACGCTGGAGGATGCCGTGGTCCCACAACTCCCAGATGAACCCGCCCTGAAGACCCGGCGTGGACTCGATGGCCGCCCAATGGTCCGCGAGCGTGCCGTTGCTGTTGCCCATGGCGTGGGAGTACTCGCACCAGATCAGCGGCTTGGTCTGCCGCCCGGACAGGGCGTGCTCCACACACTCGTCCAGCGGGGCGTACATCGGGCAGGCGATGTCGGTGGCGTCGCCGGCGGCCGCCCAGTCGAGCTTCGCCGCCCCCTCGTACTGCACCGGACGCGTCGGATCGTGGCGGCGCAGCCAGCCCGCGGCCGCGTCGTGGTTCGCCCCGTAGTCGGACTCGTTGCCCAGCGACCAGATGATCACGGAAGGGTGGTTCTTGTCCCGCAGCACCATCCGCGAGACCCGGTCCACGAAGGCGTTCAGGTAGCGCGGGTCGTCGGCGATCTCGTGGGCGTGGTCGTGCGACTCGATGTCCGCCTCGTCGACGACGTAGAGACCGAGCTCGTCGGCGAGGTCGTACAGCGCCGGGTCGTTCGGGTAGTGCGAGGTGCGGATCGCGTTGAACCCGAACCGCTTCAGCGTGACCAGGTCCGCGCGCATGTCGTCGTACGACACCGTCCGCCCGGTCAGCGGGTGGAAGTCGTGCCGGTTCACGCCCCGGACGAACACCCGCTCGCCGTTGACGAGCAGGTCCCGGCCGGTGATCTCGACGTCCCGGAAGCCGATCCGGTGCCGTGCGGTGTCGGCGACCGTGCCGTCGGCGCGGTGCAGCCGGACGGTCAGCGTGTACAGCTCGGGCGTCTCGGCGTTCCAGGTGCGGACGTCCTCCACGACGGTCCGTAGCCGTGCCTCGCCGAGGAAGTCGGAGACCCGCTCGTCCTCCCGGTTGATCCGGTCGAACTCCGCGTCCTGTGCCAGCTGGAGCCCGTCCAGCTCCCCGCTGACGTACCAGCCCCCGGGCAGTGCCCCGCCCGCCTCCCGCACCCGGCAGTCCACCCGCAACGAGCCGTCGCAGGAGGCCCGCACGGTCACGTCCGACAGGTGCAGCGGGTCCGTCGCGTACAGCAGCACCGAGCGGGTGATCCCGCCGTGCCACCAGTGGTCCTGGTCCTCGATGTGCGAGGCGTCCGACCACTTGACCACGGTCAGCCGTACGACGGCCCGCTCGCCGGCGCGCACCCGCCCCGTCAGGTCGAACTCGGCCGCCAGGTGGGAGTCCTTGGAGATCCCGACGGGCCGCCCGTCCACATGGACGAGGAGCACGCTCTCGGCGGCTCCGACCTGGAGCACGATCCGGCGTCCGGCCCAGTCGGCGGGGACGTCCACCTCACGCTCGTACACGCCCGTGGGGTTCGCGGCGGGGGAGTGCGGCGGGAACTCCGGGAAGGGCATGCGGACGTTGAGGTACCGCGGCAGGTCGCCGGTGTCCTGCATGGTCCAGGCGCCGGGGACGTGGGCCGTCGACCAGGAGCCGCCGACCGGCGCGTCCGGAGCGGGCAGCAACTGGAAACGCCAGTCGCCGTCCAGGGGGAGTGCTCCGGAGCGCCGGTCGACGGCGTTCATGGGCAGCCGTCCCCAGGAGGTCACCTCGGGTGCCTCCCAGGGGCGCAGGGCGATCAGCGGATCGTCCGTCATCCGCGCACGGCTCCCTTCGCGAGGTCGCCGATGATCTGCTTGGCGCCGATCGCGAACACGATCAGCAGCGGGACGAGGGCGAGCAGGGCGCCGGTCATCACGATGCCGTAGTCGGTGGTGCCGTGGGTGCCGTTGAGCTGGGACAGCGCCACCTGGAGGGTGACGTTGTCCGGGTTGGTGAGGGCGATCAGGGGCCAGGCGAAGTCGTTCCACTGGCCCATGAAGGTGAAGATGCCGAGGAAGGCGAGGCCGGGCCGGACCACCGGGAGGGCCACGTGCCAGTACTGGCGCAGGAAGTTCGCGCCGTCCAGCTTGGAGGCGTCGAGCAGTTCGTCGTGGATGGCCGTCCTCATGTACTGGCGCATCCAGAAGATGCCGAAGGCGTTGGCCGCGGCCGGCACGATCAGCGCGGTCATCGAGCCGATCCAGCCGATCTTCGCCATGATCACGAACTGTGGGATGACCGACAGCTGCGCGGGCACCATGAAGATGACCATCAGCAGCCCGAACAGCACGTTCTTGCCGGGGAAGTCGAACTTGGCGAAGACGAAGGCCGCGAGGGAGTCGAAGAGCAGGACCAGGAAGGTCACCGACACCGCGACCAGCAGCGAGTTCCACATCGACCCGAAGAAGTCGACGGCGTCGAACAGGTTGCGGACGTTCTCCAGGAAGTGCGTGCCCGGCAGCAGCTTGGGCGGGTAGGAGAAGATCTCCGACGAGCTGTGCGTCGACATGATCACGGCCCAGTAGAACGGGAAGGCCGAGACGATCGTGCCGAGGACCAGCGGGAGGTGCAGCGCGATCCCTCTGCGGCGGGACCCCTTGATGGAAGCCATGACGGGCCCTTCCTAGTCGCCCCGGCGCTGCACGAGGCGCCAGTTGATGATCGAGAAGAGGACGACGACGAGGAAGATGCCCCAGGCCACCGCGGCGCCGTACCCGAAGTCGTTGTTGTCGAAGGTCTGCTGGAAGAAGTAGAGGACCATGGTCTGGCCGGAGTGGCCCGGACCGCCCGCGAACGTCGAGTCGTTGGAGGAGGTCTGGAGCAGCACCTGCGGTTCGGAGAAGCTCTGCAGGCCGGTGACGGTCGAGACCACGAGGACGAACAGCAGGGTCGGCCGCAGCAGCGGGAGAGTGATCCGGAAGAAGGTCTGGACCGGGCCGGCGCCGTCCACGCGCGAGGCCTCGTACAGCTCGCCCGGGACGGTCTGGAGCCCGGCGAGGAAGATGATGGCGTTGTAGCCGGTCCACTGCCAGGTCATCAGGGCCGCGATGGTGACCTTGATGCCCCAGGGCGTGTTGAGCCAGGCCACCTGGTCGATGCCCACCGCGTGCAGGACGGCGTTCACCATGCCGGCGTTGGTGGAGAAGATCGAGCCGAAGACGATGGCGATGGCGACGACCGAGGTGACGTTCGGCAGGAAGTACGCGACGCGGTACAGGCCCTTGAAGCGGACCGCGGAGTTCAGCATCACGGCCGTGACCATCGCCAGGAAGATCATGGGGAAGGTGGCCAGCGCCCAGATGACGATCGTGTTGCCGATCGAGTTCCAGAAGTCGCTGTCGCTCAGCAGGTACTGGTACTGCGAGAGCCCGGCCCACTCCATCGAGCCGAGGCCGTCCCAGCGGTGGAAGGACAGGTAGAGCGAGAAGCCGACGGGGAAGAGGCCGAAGGCGAGGAAGATCAGGTAGAAGGGGGAGATCGCGGCGTACAGGTGCCAGTACTTGCGCCAGCCCTTCGCGGGCCGGGCCGGCGAGGGCGGCGCCACCACGGGCGGGGTCTGCTCCAGAACGGCCATCAGTAGCTCACCCCCAGGTGCTTCGCGATCCGACGGCACTTGCTCATGGCGTCACTCCAGGCCTTCTTCGGGTCCTTGCCGAGGACGCCGACGTTCTTGATCTCGTCCTTGAGGGGCTGCCCGAGCGCGACGTCGAACGGGCTGTTGTAGGCGACCACGATCTTCTGCGCGGCGGGCCCGAAGACATCGGTGGTGACCTGGCCGCCGAAGAAGGGGTCGGGCTCCTGCATCTGCCGGAGTCCGTAGGAGGCGGGCGTCGAGGGGAAGAGGCCCGCGTCGACGTAACCCTGCGCCTGGTTGGACGCGTTGAGGATCCAGGTGATGATCTCGAAGGCCCGCTCCGGCTCCCGGCACTCCTTCGTGATCGACAGGAACGAACCGCCGTTGTTCGCGGGGCTCACGGGCATCTGTGCCACCCGCCACCTGCCCTTGGTCCGCGGCACGCCGTTCTTGATGTCGAAGGAGGCCCAGGAGGCGTTGAGCTGGCTCGGCAGCTTGCCGTCCTGGATGGCGGAGAGCTGGTCCGGGGTACCGCTGACCAGGTCCGAGACGATGCCCCGCCGCTTGGCCTCGACGGCGAGCGCCCAGGCGCGGCGCACGTGTTCCTGGTCGCCGATGAAGTGGCGGTCCTTGTCGACGTACCGCTTCGCGCCCTGCTGCACGACGTTCTCGAAGACCGAGTTGACGTCGGTGAGCAGCTTCGCCCCCGACACGCGTCTGCCCAACTGCTCGCCCGCGTCGAAGAACTTCTCCCAGGTGTCGAGTCCGGCGGTCACGTCGTCGGGTTCGTACGGCAGTCCCGCCTTGCGGAACACGTCGTACTGGTAGAAGTGCGCGACCGGGCCGCAGTCGATCGGGAAGCCGACCATCGTGCCGTCGTCGGCGATGCCCTGGTCCCACTTCCAGGACAGGTACCGGTCCTTGTACTTCTCCGCGCCCAGCGTCCTGAGGTCGATGAACTGGTCCGCGTTCGGCAGATAGGCGGCCATGTCCTCGCCCTTGAGCCCCGCGATGTCGGGGATGTGGGCCCGGCCGGTGATGGTGGTGATGAGCTTGGAGCGGTACTGACCGCCGATCTGGATGGCCTGGAGGTCCACCGAACCGCCGTAGCGGGCCTTGGCGTTCTTGACGACGGTGTCGCTCAGACCGCCGCTCCAGTACCAGAGGACCATGTTCCGGCCGGTGGAACCGGTCGGTACGGCACAGCCGGTGGCCAGGCCGCCGAGTGCCGCGGCGGCTGTACCGCCCAGGCCCGCGCGGAGCAGGCCTCTTCGTGAGAGCCGCACAGCTCCCACCGCCTTTCGATCTTTTCGGGACGTGCATACGAAGAGCTTGTGGGGGGGCTTGCGGATCAGTTCCGCCGTGCGGTGTCGGGTGGGGCGACGGGGGAGTGCGCGACGGCCGGCCCGGCCGGGGGTGTCCCCCGTCGCC
>NZ_LJBR01000640.1 GCF_001282115.1 Streptomyces sp. NRRL B-24085
CGGACCACCGTCCCCGCGAGATCCACCAGCACCGCCCGCAGCGCGTCCCGGTCCAGGTGGAGGCCCACCGCGTGCCCCGCTGCCGGCACCAGCCGCAGGACGGTCCGCGGTTTGCCGCCCGTCGACGCCCTGTGCCCCGCGTCCGCCGCGAGCCCCGCCCCCCGCAGCCGGGCGGTGATCTTGCTGACGGCCTGCGGGGTCAGCCCGGTCCGTTCGGCGAGTTCCAGCCGGCTGATCCCCCCGGCGCCCGCGCCCCGCAGCAGGTCGAGCACGAGCGCGGTGTTGTGGCTGCGCAGGGCCGGGAGGTTGACTCCGCCGTTCGTCCTGTTCACCCGGCCATTCTCCGTCACGCTTGCACTTTGGCAACACCGTTGCGAAAGTGGAGGGCATGACTGCTGCTGACCTCCGCGTGGGCCTCGTCGGCTACGGCCTCGCGGGCTCCGTCTTCCACGCCCCGCTGATCGCCGCCACCGAGGGCCTCACCCTCGACACGGTGGTCACCTCGAACCCCGAGCGGCAGGAACAGGCCCGCGCCGAGTTCCCGGACGTCCGTACGGCCGCGGGCACCGACGAGCTGTTCGCCCGCGCCGCCGACCTGGACCTCGTCGTCATCGCGTCCCCCAACAGGACGCACGTCCCGCTCGCCACCGCCGCCCTGGAGGCCGGCCTGCCGGTCGTGGTCGACAAGCCCGTCGCCGGTACGGCCGCCGAGGCACGCGCACTCGCCGGCCTCGCCGAGGAACGCGGCCTGCTGCTCTCCGTCTTCCAGAACCGCCGCTGGGACAACGACTTCCTGACCCTGCGCCGGCTCCTCGACGAGGGCGAACTGGGCGACGTCTGGCGCTTCGAGTCCCGTTTCGAGCGGTGGCGGCCGCAGCCCAAGGGCGGCTGGCGCGAGTCCGGCGACCCCGCAGAGATCGGAGGTCTGCTCTACGACCTCGGCAGCCACGTCGTCGACCAGGCCCTGACCCTCTTCGGGCCCGCCGCCTCCGTGTACGCCGAAGCGGACGTCCGTCGCCCGGGTGCCGAGATCGACGACGACACGTTCATCGCGATCACGCACGCGAACGGCGTCCGCTCCCACCTCTACGTCTCCGCCACCACCGCCCAGCTCGGCCCCCGTTTCCGGGTCCTGGGCTCCAAGGCGGGCTATGTGAAGTACGGCCTGGACCCGCAGGAGGCGGCCTTGAGGGAGGGCGAGCGCCCCGGCACCGCCGCCGACTGGGGCCGGGAGCCCGAGTCGCTGTGGGCGGCGGTGCCGGGGCACTCGCCCTCCCTCAAGGCCGCCTCCTGCGGGTCC
>NZ_LJBR01000641.1 GCF_001282115.1 Streptomyces sp. NRRL B-24085
GGGCGGGATTGACTGGTGGGGACGGGTGGTGCCGGGCCGGACGCGGGAGCTGGTGTTGAGATGATCGATGGGCCTTACTTCGTGCTGGTGGTGCTCGGGGTGCTGGGGACCGGGCTGGTGGCCGGGGTGTTCTGTGCGTTCTCGACGTTCGTGATGAGGGGGCTCGCCGCGTTGCCGCCCGCGCAGGGCGTCGCCGCGATGAACGCGGTCAACGTCAGCGCGGTGCGGCCGCCGTTCATGGCCGTGTTCGCCGGCTCCGCGGTGCTGTGCTCGGTGATCGCGGTGGTGACGTTCGTGCTGTGGCCGGACGAGGGGACCGTGGAGCTGCTGGTGGGGAGCGCGCTGTATCTGTTCGGCACGTTCGGGCTGACGATGGTCGCGAACGTGCCCCGCAACGACGCCCTGCTGAAGCTGGACCCGGGCACCTCGGAGGCGACGGCGTACTGGCCGGCGTACGTGCGCGAGTGGACGATGTGGAACCACATTCGCGCTGTCGCCTCAGGCGCGGCGGCGCTGGCGTACCTGCTGGCCCTCACCTGAGCGCGCGAACACCCCCGGCTGCACACCCGTCGCCGACCCGGCTCCCGGAACCCAGCTCCCGGAACCCAGCTCCAAAGTCCAGCTCCGGAGTACAGCCGGCTGAGCTCCGGGAAAGCGCTGTCCCACAGCGCACACCGGCACTCTGCGCGAGTGGCCGAGGAGTCGTATCGTGGCCGAAAGAAGTTCCGCAGGAGTGCCGCCCGATGACGCACGGCCACGTCGGACGCGTAAGCGTCACCAGCGCGAGCGAGGAAGACGGCCATGGCCGATCCCAAGGGATTCATGACCACCCCCCGCCAGGACTGGCCCCGCCGGCCGGTCGAGGAGCGGGTCCGGGACTGGGACGAGGTGTACGTCCCGGGCGGGCTGCTGCCCATCGTCAGCAAGCAGGCGGATCGCTGCATGGACTGCGGTGTCCCCTTCTGCCACCAGGCCTGTCCGCTGGGGAACCTCATCCCCGAGTGGAACGACCTGGTCTCGCGGGAGGACTGGCGGCAGGCCGCCGACCGGCTGCACGCGACGAACAACTTCCCCGAGTTCACGGGGCGGTTGTGTCCGGCGCCGTGCGAGGCGGGCTGTGTGCTCGCCATCAACCAGCCGGCGGTCACCATCAAAAACGTCGAGGTGGCCGTCGCCGACCGGGCCTGGGAGCTCGGGTTCGCGCCGCCCCGGCCGCCGGACCGGTTGTCCGGGCGGACCGTGGCGGTGATCGGGTCGGGGCCGACCGGGCTCGCCGCGGCGCAGCAGTTGACGCGGGCGGGGCACACGGTCGCCGTCTTCGAGAAGGACGACCGGCTCGGCGGGCTGATGCGGTACGGCATCCCCGAGTTCAAGATGGAGAAGCACCATCTGGAGCGGCGGATCGAGCAGATGCGGGCCGAGGGGACGAAGTTCCGTACGTCGACGGCGGTGGGCCGCGATGTCGGGGCGGCGGAGTTGCGGACGCGGTACGACGCGGTGGTGATCGCCACGGGGGCCACGGCGTGGCGCGAACTGGACGTGCCGGGGCGGGAGTTGGCGGGGGTTCGGCAGGCCATGGAGTATCTGCCGTGGGCCAACCGGGTCTGCGAGGGGGAGTTGGCGGTGTCCCCGATGTCGGCCGCCGGGAAGCATGTCGTGATCGTGGGCGGGGGCGACACGGGGGCCGACTGTCTGGGGACAGCGGTGCGTGAAGGGGCCGCCTCCGTGACCCAGTTGGACATCTACGCGCAGCCGGGAGGTGAGCGGGACGAGGATGTCGAGCCGTGGCCGACGTACCCGAAGATCTACCGGTTGTCGGCGGCGCACGAGGAGGCCCGTGATCTGGTGACGGCGCCCGCGGCGGACGCGGACGCGCGCCTGTTCGCGGCGTCCACGCTGCGCTTCACCGGCGACGAGGACGGGCAGGTGCGGTCGTTGCACCTCGTCGAGGTGGACGCGGCGCGGCGGCCGGTGACGGGCACGGAACGGACGCTGCCCGCGGACCTCGTGCTGCTGGCGCTCGGGTTCTCCGGGCCGGACCGGGAGGACGGGCTCGTGGAGCAACTGGGGCTGGAGCTGGAGCCCCGGGGGACGGTCGCGCGGGACGCGGGGTTCGGTACGAACGTGCCGGGGGTGTTCGCCGCGGGGGACGCCGCCCGGGGGCAGTCGTTGATCGTGTGGGCGATCGCGGAGGGGCGGGCGGTCGCGGCGGCGGTCGACCGCTATCTGACGGGGAGTTCCCAACTGCCGGCGCCGATCGGGCCGTACGACCGGCCGATGATGGTGTAGGTCGGCAGAGGGACGCCAGCCCCTCCCCTTCCCC
>NZ_LJBR01000642.1 GCF_001282115.1 Streptomyces sp. NRRL B-24085
GCCGGTCGAGGAGGTGCAGCAGCCACACACTGGTGACGGCGTCGAACACCCCGTCGGGGAACGGCAGCGCCCGGCTGTCGGCGAGCACGACCGCGCCGGGCAGCCGTACGGCGGCCGTACGGGCCATGCCGTACGTCAGGTCGGCGCCGGTGACCCGGGTCGCGGGCCGGGCTGCGGCGAGCCTGCGGGTGACGATCCCGGTGCCGCAGGCCACGTCGAGCAGGCGGCGGGTGTCCGGCGGGATCAGGCCGAGCACGGCGTCGGCGGCCGCGGCGGCCCTGGGTTCGCCGCCGCGGGTGGCGTCGTAGGCGTCGGCCTCCTTGTCGTAGTCGAGCACCGGCTCACTGGGCCCCGTGACCGGCGGCGAGCGCCTCCACCCGCTGGGCGAGCCCGAAGTCCTTCTCGGTGAGGGCGCCGCCCGCGCTGTGCGTGTGCACGGACAGCACGACCGTGTCGTAGCCGAGGGTGAGGTCGGAGTGGTGGTCGAGCTCCTCCTGGACCTGGGCGATGTGCACGACCATCGCCGTGGCCGCGAAGTGGGTGCCGAGGCGGTACGAGCGGGTGAGGCGGCCGTCGTCGACGGACCAGCCCGGCAGCTCCGCGAGCCGGTCCTCGATCTCCTTCTGCGACAGGGGTTCGACGGGCATGGCCTCGCTCCTTCCTGGGGGGGGGTCGGTGTCCTCAGCGTCCCACACCTGTGCCGCCGCGGCCCTGGTCAGGAGGGTGCCCGGTGGCCGGCCGGGGGCACCCGCCGCGGCCAGGCATCGGGGAGCGCGGTGATCCGGCCTGCCGGGGCCACCGGTCGTGGGCCCCGCTCGTCCACCCGTTTCTCGACTACCGTCGCGGTATGACCACGCTCTCCTCCCCCGCTGCCACCCCTTCCGGTCACGGCGTCGGTCCGCTGCTGCGCGCCTGGCGGGAGCAACGGCGGGTCAGCCAGCTGGAGTTGGCGCTGCGGGCGGACTCCAGCGCCCGGCACATCAGCTTCGTCGAGACGGGCCGCTCCCGCCCGAGCGAGGAGATGGTGCTCCGGCTCGCCGAGCACCTGGAGGTCCCGGTGCGGGAGCGCAACGCCCTGCTGCTCGCGGCCGGTTACGCCCCGCGCTTCCCCGAGACCCCGCTGGACGATCCGGCCCTGGGCGCCGTGCGGGAGGGGATCGAGCGGCTCATCCAGGGCTACGAGCCCTACCCGGCGCTGGTGTTCGACGCCGGGTACCACGTCGTGGCCGCGAACCGGGGCATCATGATGCTCCTCGACGGCGTCCCGGAGTCCCTGCTCCGGCCCCCGCTCAACACCATGCGTCTGACCCTGCACCCGCAGGGCCTCGCCCCGCGCATCCGCAACCTGCGGGAGTGGCGCGGCCATCTGCTGGAACAGATGCGGCGGCAGATCGCGCTGCGCCGCTCGGAGCCGCTGCGGGAGCTGTACGAGGAGGTGGCCGCGTACCCCGTGCCCGAGAGCGGGTCCGTGGACGGTTCCGAACAGGCGGACCCCGCGCCGTACTTCGCGCTGCCGATGCGGATCGAGCACGAGGGGCGGACGCTGTCGTTCGTGTCGTCCACGTCCACCTTCAACACGCCCATGGACGTGACCGTCGCCGAGCTGGCCATCGAGACGTTCCTCCCGGCAGACCCGGCGACGGTCAAGTACCTGCACTCGCTGCTGCCCTGAAGGGGCGGGTCCCGGGCCGGAGTGCGCCGGCCCGGAACCCGTGACCACCACGATCCCGGTCGCCCGGCCTCCCGTCGATGACGTGGGAGGTAAGGAGGGAAACGGTCGTGACCGGTGAGACCGGCAGCGGAACATGGCACACTGCACGCAAGCTTCGACGCGTAGGGGAGGCGTGGCGTGAGTGAGCGGCGACCTGCGCCGACCGTGGGCCAGGTGGTGCTCGGCAGACGGCTCCAGGAACTGCGGGAGGCGGCCGGCCTCAAGCGTGAGGAGGCCGCGCAGGTACTGCGGGTGGCCCCCGCCACCGTGCGCCGGATGGAGATGGCCGAGGTCGCCCTGAAGATCCCCTACGTCCAGGTGCTCCTGGAGACGTACGGGGTGCCCGGGGACCAGGTCGAGGCCTTCGTCCAGTTGGCCGAGGAGGCGAACAGGCCGGGGTGGTGGCAGCGGTTCCACGACGTGCTGCCCGAGTGGTTCAGCCTGTACGTGAGCCTGGAGGGCGCGGCCGGGATCATCCGCTCCTACGAGCCGCACTTCGTGCCCGGACTCCTCCAGACCGAGGCGTACGCGCGTGCCGTGATGGAGGCGGGGACGATCGGGCAGGCGGGTTCCGAGGCACTGGAGCGGCACGTGTCGCTGCGGATGGCCCGGCAGCAGCTCCTGGAGCGCCCGAACGCCCCCCACCTGTGGGCGATCATGGACGAGACGGTGCTGCGCCGCCCGGTCAGCATCCGCTCCGAGGTGATGCGCGAACAGCTCGACAAACTGCTGGAGTTCGCCGAGCGGGACCGGGTCACGCTCCAGGTGTGCGAGTTCGAGGAAGGGCCGCACCCGGGGACGTACGCGCCCTTCTCGCTCTTCCGCTTCACCGAGCCGGAGCTGCCCGACCTGGTCTTCACCGAGTACCTGACCGGTGCGCTGTACCTCGACTCCCGCCAGGAGGTCGCCACGCACCTGGAGGTCCTGGACCACATGTCGGCGCGGGCCGCGTCGGCCGAGCGCACCAAGAAGCTGCTGCGGGAGCGCCGCGAGGACTTCTGAGCGGGCCGCACGACGACCCGCCAGGGCACCACGACCACGTCACAGGGGAGATGACACCGCATGACCGGATCCGACGCGGCGGCCCCCGCCGTCGACACCAGCCGGCCCCACCCCGCCCGGGTGTACGACTGGTGGCTGGGCGGCAAGGACAACTATCCGGTGGACGAGGAGCTGGCCCGGCGGATCCTCGCCGTGGACGGCACGGTGGTGCGCGGGGCGCGCGCCAACCGGCGCTTCATGCACCGGGCGGTGCGGACGGCCGCCGAGGCCGGCATCCGCCAGTTCCTCGACATCGGCACCGGCATCCCCACCGAGCCGAATCTGCACCAGGTGGCACAGGAGGTCGCCCCCGAGTCGAAGGTCGTGTACGCGGACAACGACCCGATCGTCCTCAGGCACGCGCAGGCCCTGCTGCACAGCACCCCCGAGGGCGCCACGAACTACGTCCACGCCGACGTCCGCGACCCGGACACCATTCTGCGGCTGGCCGCCGAGACCCTGGACTTCTCGCAGCCGATCGCGCTGTCCCTGGTGGCGCTCACCCACTACCTGGACGACGACGCGTACGAGCTGCTCCAGCGGTACGTCGCCGAGCTCGCCCCGGGCAGTTACCTGATCCTCTCCCAGGTCACGCCCGATCTGAGCCCCGCGGCCATCGAGAAGGCCGCGGAGCAGTTCCGTCGCAGCGGCACGCCCTTCTTCCCCCGTTCGCTCGCCGAGTTCTCCCGTTTCTTCGACGGTCTGGAGCTGCTCGGCCCCGGGGTGATCCCGGTGTCGGGCTGGCGTCCGGGTCCCGAGGACGTGGCGGCCCAGGCCGAGGGCATCGTGCCGGTGTACTCCGGGGTCGCCCGCAAGGTCTGACCCGTACGGGTGCCGTGAACGGGTGCGCTCCCGCGCCCCGCCCTAGGTTCGAAGCGAGCCGCGGGCAAGCAAGGGAGCGCACGTGACCGACACGGAGACACCGCCGGGGAAGCCGGGCGCGGCGCTGCCGCGGGCCGGGCGGTTCTTCCGGCCCGGCACGGCCTCCCCCGACGTACGGCCCCGGGCCGGCCGGCAATCGCGAGGCGGACGCCTTCCACCGCGACCGCCGGAGGCACGACCCGTCAGCCGCGGTGACGCACCGGACCGGCGGCCGCCG
>NZ_LJBR01000643.1 GCF_001282115.1 Streptomyces sp. NRRL B-24085
CCCCCACACCACGAGCCCGACGCACCCCGCGACCTCGTCGGCATCGGCATCGGCCCCTTCAACCTCTCCCTCGCCGCCCTCGCCCAGCCCCTCACCGCACTCGACGCCGTCTTCTACGAACAGCGCCCCGCCTTCGGCTGGCACCCCGGACTCCTCATCGACGGCGCCACCGTCCAAGTCCCCTTCCTGGCCGACCTGGTGACCCTCGCCGACCCCGCCAGCGACTGGACCTTCCTCAACTACCTCAAGGCCCGCGAGCGCCTCTTCCCCTTCTACTTCGCCGAGCGCTTCCACATCCAGCGCGCCGAGTACGACGCCTACTGCCGCTGGGTCGCCGAGAACCTCCCCGGCCTCCACTTCAGCCACCAGGTCGACGCCGTCCGCTTCAACCCCGAACGCGACGTCCTCGAAGTCGACTTCACCCAGTTGGACAGCGACGGCGAAGCCGAAGCCCTGGGCCGCACCTACACCAAGAACATCGTCCTCGGCATCGGCACCGAACCCTACGTACCCGAACCCCTCAAGCCCCTCGTCGAAGCACCCGGCGTGCCCGTCGTCCACGCCGCCGACTACCTCGACCACCGCCCCAGCCTCCTGGCCGCCGACCACATCACCGTCGTCGGCTCAGGACAGTCCGGCGCCGAGGTCTTCCTCGACCTGCTGCGCAACCGCCCCACCGGCCGCGAGAGACTCCACTGGATCGGCCGCACCGAAGCGTTCGCGCCCATGGAGTACTCCAAGCTCGGCCTCGAACACTTCACCCCCGACTACACCCGCTACTTCCACGCCCTGTCCGAAAGCGTCCGCGACCGCCTCGGCACCACCCAGTGGCAGCTCCACCGCGGCATCGACGCCGACACCATCGCCGCCATCCACGACGAGCTCTACCGCCGCACCCTGCACGGCGGCTGGCCCGACGCCGTCCTCACCCCCGGCGTCCGCGTCCGCACCGCCGGCCGCATCGCCACCACGAAGATCGAACTCCACCTCGAACACATCCAGCAGGGCAGCCGCTCCCGCCTCACCACCGACGCCGTCGTCCTCGCCACCGGCCACCGCGAACGCCCACTCGACCGCATCCTCGCCGGACTCGACCCCTACCTGCGCCGCGACAGCCGCGAACGCCCGCGCGTCGACGAACAGTTCAGGCTCGTCCTCGACCCGTCCGTCACCGGCGCCGACTGCCACGTCTACGTCCAGAACGCTGAACGCCACACCCACGGCGTCGGCACCCCCGACCTCGGCCTCGCCGCCTGGCGCAGCGCCACCATCCTCAACACCCTCACCGGCAAGGACGCCTACCCCCTCCCCGCCCGCACCGCCTTCACCACCTTCGGCCTCGAAGACCGGCTGCCCCGGATCCCACCCGCC
>NZ_LJBR01000644.1 GCF_001282115.1 Streptomyces sp. NRRL B-24085
GGGGAGCAGGGAGAACGCGGTGAGCAGGAGTCCGACGAGGAAGAGGCGTCGGGGACGTATCGGTCCGGGTCTGTGCACGGGCATGGCGTGCCTCCGAAGGCTCGGTGATGCTCGGTGGGGGGAACAGGGAAAGCCGTGCCGGGCTGACGTGTGCATGCCAGCCACCGCTCGGTCAGGACGCTACGTACGGGGACGACGGGGTGGGAAGAGGGGCCGGAGGCTGCCGTTGGTCCAGCCCTGCGAAATACTTACGGAGCTGCGGTGATGTCGCAATCTGGCGGAAACTTTCACGACCGGGAAATCCAAGGCAGGGGCTGACGTGCACGAAGAGGGAAACGGCGACGGCGGCCGGGGCGGGGCCGACAAGGCGCCGAGCGGTGTGGACCAGCCCGGATTCCTGGCGCTGGAACGCGAGTTGACCGTCCTGCTGCGCCGCGCCCGGGCCAACCAGGGGGAGATGGCCCGGGAGGTCCATCCCGACCTGGAGTCGGCGGCCTACGGGCTGCTCGTCCGTCTGGATGAATGCGGCCGCCAGCGCGCCACCGAACTGGCCGGCTACATCGGGGTCGGCAAGGCCACGATGTCCCGACAGCTGCGTGCCCTGGAGGACCTGGGCCTCGTCACCCGCGAGCCGGACCCCGCGGACGGCCGGGCCTGGCTGGTCGACCTCACGCAGGAGGGCCGCTCCCGGGTGCACCGGGTCCGCGACGCCCGCCGCGCCCGGTACGCGGGCCGCCTGGCCCACTGGAACCCGCGGGAGGTCACCGAACTGGCCCGACTGCTGCACCAGCTCAACCGGGGCATGGAGAAGTAGGCCCCGCGCCGGACGGCACACGGGGTGACGTTCCGCCGGACGGGGCAACCGGGGCCGGCCGTGTCGGTTCCCGGCGGGTGCGGGCGGTGCGGGCGGTGCGGGCGTGCGGCCGGTGCGGGCGTGCGGGCTGTCGCGGGTTGACGGCGGCTGTCGGGGGCTGTCGGGGTCCGTCCCCTCGTAGCTCCGCCGGTGCGGGCCGCTCTGGCGTGCTCGGACGCCGCTCACCGCTCCTCCGAATCGAGCCGACGCGGGCCGGACGTGAGCCGCCCCGGTCGGTCCCCTCACAGCTCTGCCGACGTGAGCGGCCCACGTCCGCCCAGACGCCCCGCGCGCGCTCGTCTCCGCGGGCCGCCCAGAGCAGGGCCGGACACCCCTCACAGCTCCACCGAATCGAGCCGACGGGAGCCGCCTGCCCGCCCTCGCCGCGCAGCTCGTCGATACGAGCCGCCCCGGCAGGCCCGGGCGCCCCGCACCGCTCCTCCGAATCGAGCCCACGCGGGCCGGACGTGAGCCGTCCGGTCGGTCCCCTCACAGCTCCGGCCACGCGGGCCGACCCGCCCCCGGCCGGCCCTCACAGTTCCGCCGACGCGGGTCGCCCCCTCCGCCCGGTCGCCCTCCCCGCGCGCTCGTCGACTCAAGGCGCCCCGGCAAGTCCGGACGCCCCGCACCGTTCTGCCGAATTGAGTCAGCGCGGGCCGTCCTGGTCGGTCCGTTCAC
>NZ_LJBR01000645.1 GCF_001282115.1 Streptomyces sp. NRRL B-24085
CGATGGCCGACATGTCGGCCATCGCACCGTCATGGGTGGCATCGGCCTGTACGGTTCTTCCGGTCACGCGGTCGTACACCAGGATGTCGCCCTGATCGTCGTCGGCCGGTCCGGAGTACCCCTCCAGATAGGCGACCTTGCGGCCGTCGGCGCTCATCGAGAGCTGCTGGCACTGGTGGAAGTTCTTCGAGCCGTCCGAGGGCCGGCTGACCCGCCGGACCTGTTGCGTCCGGCGGTCCAGGAGCATGACCCGGCAGGCGTAGGCGCCGTTCTCGTCGTCGGCGGGCCGGGCGACGAAGGCGACGTAGCGGCCACCGGCGCTGATCGGCGCGACGCCGTAGGACACGTGGTAGCCCTCGTCCATCGCGGGTGCCAGGCGTTCGATCTGGCCGGTCTGCAGGTCCATGACGTGCACGGACGACGTCCCCGTCGGGGTCGAGTACGAGTTGAAGGTCAGGTAGCGCCCCGACTCGGACAGCTGTGGCGTCGATGTCGTCTCACCCGGTACGACGACACGCTGCAGCGGTGCGCCGGGAGCCGTCCGGTAGAAGATGCTGTTCGGCACGTCCGTACCGGGCACCAGGTTGCTCGCCGACGACTGGAAGGCCACCACGCGTCCGTCCGCGCTGACCACCGGCTGCATCGAGTGGTAGTTGCCGCCGGTGCCGTCAGGGGCCACGCTGATCCGTTCGGTGCGCGGAACCTGATCGGTGTCGGCCGCCCCGGCCGCCCCGGCCGGCAAGGAGAGGCAGGCGACGGCAGCCGCCAGGACAGCGGTCATGGACATGCGTAAGGAAGGTCTCATCAGGTGGCTCCCCCTTCGGCCGGGGACGGCCACCGCCGCCCCCCGTACCCCGTGCCCCCGGCCCGGCGCAGAAGGCTCACGAGGATGCACGAGATGAAAGCGCGTCGTCCGCCAGGGGTCAATGGGTCCGCACCGGTCGGTCCCGTCCCCAGAAGCCGGTTCCCGAGCTTGAGCGGTGGCTGCACATGGTCGACGCTCAGGTGCTCATGCGCTTCCTCGGCGTTGACCAGCAAGCTGCGGCTTCCTGCCCGCCGGCTCCTAGCCGTCGTCCAACAGGGGCTCGTGGGCTGATCGTGGACGAAGCACCGCGCTGGCGGGCATTGCTCAGATCATGCGGTTGCGCGCGACCGCCCTCAAGCACCGCCGGGCCGGCCACAGGGCTGTGAAGGCCGAGTCATGGACTCGTTGAAGACCCGGCGGTAGCCCGGACTACCGGGAGCCCGCCAATGGCTGTTGCTTGTAGAAGGACTCCTTGAGGTAGGCGACCTCGTGCGGTTGGTAGGGCTCCTCCAGGTAGGCGGCCTCGTCTTCGTCGAGTTCGACGTCCACTGCGGCGACCGCGTCGGCCAGTTGGGCCGGCTTGGTGACCCCGACGATGGGTGAGGTCACCACCGGGTTGCGCATGACCCAGGCCAGGGCGACCTGGGCCGGGGACAGACCCCGCTTGCCTGCGATCTCGTGGACGCGCTCGGCCACCGCCTGGTCCCCGTCGCGGTAGAGGATCTTGCCGCCCGGGTCTGTTGCGGCACGCGCCGTGCCAGTGTCCTGGACCCGCGTCAGCCTGCCCCGCGCCAGCGGGCTCCACGGGATCACGCCGATGCCCTGGTCGGCACAGAGCGGAAGCATCTCCCGCTCCGCTTCCCGGTGAATGAGGTTGTAGTGGTCCTGCATCGACACGAACCGGGTCCAGCCGTTCAGGTCAGCCAGGTACAGGGCCTTGGCGAACTGCCAGGCGTACATGGAAGAGGCGCCGAGGTAGCGGACCTTCCCGGACCTGACCGCGTCGTGCAGCGCCTCGAGGGTTTCCTCGATCGGGGTGTCGTAGTCCCAGCGGTGGATCTGGTACAGGTCGATGTAGTCGGTCCCCAGTCGCTTCAGGGAGGCGTCGAGTTCGGCGAAGATCGCCTTGCGCGACAGCCCGGCGCCGTTCGGGCCGGGGCGCATCCGCATCCAGACCTTGGTGGAGAGAACGACCTCCTCCCGCCGGGTGAAGTCCTTGACCGCCTGACCGACGATCTCCTCGCTGCTTCCGGCGCTGTACCCATTGGCCGTGTCGAGGAAGTTGACGCCGGCCTCAAGGGCCTGCTTGATGATGTCCCGGCTGGCGTCCGCGTCCAGCGACCAGGGCTCACCGCCCCGGTCCGGCTCGCCGAAACTCATGCAGCCGAGGGTGATGGCGGAGACTTCCAGCCCGGTCGTTCCGAGTTTGATGTATCGCATGCTTCGGAACCTAGGAGTTGGAGTGCGCGCTAACGCAAGTTCGGGGGCAAGGGGGCAAGGGGGCAAGGG
>NZ_LJBR01000646.1 GCF_001282115.1 Streptomyces sp. NRRL B-24085
GTTCGTGATGCGGACGTCCAGGCTGAACTTGAGGAAGAGGTCCCGGGAGGGGGCGTACACCGTGCGGATCGCGGCCGTGGGCCAGGTGTCGAACCCGGTCGTGCCGAGCCGGACCAGGCGGCCGTCCGCGAAGGCCTCCGCACAGTCCACCAGGGCGAGCTGCCAGGGGTGGGCGGGCAGCAGCCGGTATCCGGGCGGGGCCTCGCCGAGCGTGTCGAGGGCAGCGGTGTCGCCCTCCTCGACGACGGCGTCCTCGCGCACCCCGAGCAGGACCAGCGGGAAGCGGGCGTGGGCCTCGGGGGCGTACGGCAGCCAGGCGGCGGCCGGGCCGCCCCCGCGGGCCTTGGGCGCGGGATGGTGGGGGTGGCCGGTGACGAGGGACTGCTCGGAGCGCAGGTACGGGTCGTCGGGTGCCGTGGCCCGGTCCCGGGCCGTGAGCAGGGCGGCCACCGCGTCCCGGCTGTCGATCATCTCGGCGGGCAGTTCGTGGTTGGACACGCCGGTGTGCCGGGTCAGTTCCTCGGCGACCAGCTTCACGAGCTCGGTGTGCCCGATGCGCCGCCACCCGGCAGCCGTGCGCACCTCGGGTTCGGCGGGCCGCCGCTCGCCCCGCACCCTGAGCAGGCGCCCGCCGGGCAGCCGGTACACCGGGCGCTCGCCGGGTTCCGGGAGCGGCACGGCCACTTCGCGCAGCAGGCAGTTCAGCAGGGGCGCCGCCGCGTACGCGTCGGCGCGGGGTGCGACGGCGGTGCCGGCCGGCGGGGGCAGGAGATCCACGCGGTTCACTCGTTCTCTACGGTTCATCTGGGGCGATGACGATCAGTATGTCTGCCGTCACCGACCCGCTGTGACACCAGTCGTACCCGAGGGAGTCCACCCGTGCACCGTCCCCGCGCCGCCGAGGCCCGGTTCGCCGAAGAGCTGGCCGTCCTGCGCCCCGACCTGGTGGCGCGGTACGCCGCCGAGCTGCCCGGCGCCCGCGCGGCCGTCCTGTCCCGGCTGTGGCGGGGCCTCACGCACGAGCCGCTGCCCTGGGTCGCGGCGCGCGATACCGGCCGGGAGGGGCTGACCCTGCGCCTCTCGGACGGCCGCAGACTGCACGGCCCCCACCCGGACCCCTTCGCCACCGCCGCCCGGGTCGCCGTCGTACGGCTCGACGAGGTCGCCCACGACGATCCGGCGGGTCTGATGACCGCTCTGGGCGTACCGCACGGCGTGGACTTCGCGGCCGAACTCGCCGACAGCGTGGCGTCGTTGGCGCTGTCGAGGGCGGGGCAGCCGTCCCGCTCGCAGGAGTGGCCGACGCACGACTGGGAGTGGGAGCAGCGGATCGTGGACGGGCACCCCTACCACCCCAACTGCCGTTCCCGGCCCGGCTTCTCGGTGGCCGAGCAACTGGCCTACGCGCCCGAGCACCGGCCGCTGGTCCCGCTCGGGCCGGTCCCCGTACCGGTGGACGAGTGCCTGGTGACGGGCGCGTGGCCGGCGGAGCTGCGGGACGGGGGGCGGCTGTTGCTGCCCGTGCATCCGTGGCAGGCGGAGCATGTGCTGAAGCGGGCCGTCCCGGAAGGCACCGGGGCCCATCCGCTGATGTCCCTGCGCACCCTCGCCCTGCCCGGCGGACCGCATGTGAAGACCGCGCTCAGCGCACGGCTGACGTCGTCGGTGCGGGACATCTCCGTCTACTCGATCAGCATGTCGGCGACCCTGTCGGAGTTCGCGGAGACACTGGCGGAGCGCATGGACGGGCTCCTGCACTTCACCCGCACGCTGGGGGCGGCGACGGCCAACTCCCCGGATCTGGCGGCCGTGTTGCGCGAGTCCCCTCAGGTGTACGGCGACCGGGTCCTGCCCGTGGCGGCCCTCGCCACCACCGGCCTGCCCGAATCCCCGGTGTGGCTGGCCGAGTTCGCCCGGCTCGCCCTCACGGCCGGGCTGCGGCTCCTGGAGCTCGGCGTCGCCCTGGAGGCCCACGGGCAGAACCTCCTCGTGGTCCTGTCCGAGTCGGGCGCGCCGCTCCGGCTGGTCTACCGGGACCTCGCCGACATCCGGGTCAGCCCGGCCAGACTGGCCCGGCACGGCATCCCGGTCCCGGCACTGTCCGGGCGGGTCGTCACGGACGACGAGACGGCCCTGCGGCGCAAGCTGTTCGGCTCCCTGGTGGCCGGGGCCCTCGCGGCCACGGCGGGTTCGGCGGCGGCGTTGCGGGGGGCGCTGGAGCCGGCCGTACGAGAGCTGCCGCGCACCCCCGATCTGGCGGCGCTGCTCGAACAGCCGCTGCCCACGAAGGCGTTGACGCTGATGCGGCTGTCGCCGGGCGTTCCGGGCGACCAGTGGACGGAACTGCCCAACCCCCTCCGGTGAGCGGCCGTTCCGGAGCCGGACGCGCGGCCGTTCCGGAGTCCGGTGAGCGGCCGTTCCGGAGCCGGACGCGCGGCCGTTCCGGAGTCCGGTGAGCGGCCGTTTTGGAGCCTGGCGCACCTGATCAATAGGATCCGGCGATGATCACAAGAAAACGGCCGGCGGCAGGAGTGTGCGCCCTGCTCGCCGCCCTGACGGCCGGGATCGTCTTCCCGGTCGCGGCGGTCGCCGGTGAACCCACGAGCGGCACCGCCCCCCAGGTCGATCTCGTCCTCGACGTGAGCGGCTCGATGCGGACGGCGGACATCGACGGCGGCACCAGGATGGCGGCGGCGAAGCGGGCCTTCAACGAGGTGCTGGACGCGACGCCCGAGGAGGTCCAGCTCGGCATCCGGACCCTCGGCGCCAACTACCCGGGCGACAACCAGAAGACGGGCTGCAAGGACACCGCGCAGCTCTACCCGGTCAGCACGCTGGACCGCACCGAGGCCAAGACGCAGGTGGCGACCCTCTCGCCCACCGGGTGGACGCCGATCGGGCCCGCGCTGCTGAAGTCCGCCGGCGACTTCACCGACAGCGCCTCCTCCAAGCGGATCGTGCTGATCAGCGACGGCGAGGACACCTGCGCCCCGCTGGACCCGTGCGAGGTGGCCCGCGAGATCGCCGCCAAGGGCATCGGGCTGACCATCGACACCCTCGGCCTGGTCCCGAACACCAAGATGCGGCAGCAGTTGAGCTGCATCGCGGAGGCGACCGGCGGGACCTACACCTCGGTCGAGCACGCCGACGAACTCACCGACAAGGTCAACCAGTTGGTGGACCGCGCGGCCGACCCGGTGGTGACCCCGGTGGCCACCGAGGGCGCCGGCACCTGCGCGGCGGCGCCCACGCTGAAGTCCGGGCTGTACACCGACCGCGAGGAGTTCGCCCGGCAGCGCTGGTACCGGGTGGACGTCGACCCGGGCCAGGAGCTGCGGGCCTCGGTGAGCGTGGGGGCCGACCGGGCCGTGAACCCCTCGTACGGGGTGCTGCTGCGGGCGGTCACCGTGCACGGCCGGGAGATCGTGCGCGGTGAGGCGGCGGGCAACGGCCGTACGGACGTGATCTCCACGGGGCTCAGGTACCCGAAGGCGGAGAGCGACGACGAGGACGCGCCGGCCGAGACCGTGTGCCTCCAGGTCACCAACTCCTTCTCGGCGGCCGCCGGGGTGAAGACCACCCCGGGGCTGCCTCTCGAGCTGACCGTCGACGTCGTGGACGGGCCGTCGCACGCGAGCGACGTGGCCTCCTTCGGCCTCGGGCGCGGCTGGTGGCTGCTCGGCGTGCTGATCCTCGCCGGTTTCGTCGCCGGTCTGCTGTGGGGCTGGCTGTCACGCTGGCGGGTCGCGGTCTGGAGGACCAACTGATGAGGCTCACACGCGCGTTGAGCGCTTCTCTGCTGCTGCTCGCGCTGGCCGCCGCACCGGCCGCGGCCGACTCCTCGCCGACGCCGACGGCCTCGGCGGACGGTGACGCGCCCACCCAGGCGGGCACCTCGTTCCGCACGGCGACCGAGATCGAGCAGAGCCAAACGGCCACGGCGAGCGGCTCCACGGGCGACTACCTGTACTGGTCGTTCCCCGCCGACGCCGGCCTGCGCCCCACCGTCGAGGCGACGGTGAAGCTGCCCGAGACCCACGCCTCGCAGACCTGGCAGATCGACGTGTACGACGGACTGCGCCGCCGCCAGTCCTGCCAGTACGGCGCCCAGACCCGCACCGCGGCCGCGGACGCCTCCTCGGTGGAGCTGGCCTGCACTCTGCGCACAGTCCGCGCCTGGTCGGAGGCCTGGGCCAACGACCCGCTGCCGGGCACCTACTACGTCCGGCTGACGGCCGTCGGTCTCACCACGGCCGACCTGGGTCTGCCGGTCGGCACCGAGGTCCGGGTCGACTCCAAGGACATCGGGGGTTCGGCCGCGGTGGACGGTTCGCTGGCCGAGCCCCTGGTGCCGGGCATCGCGATGAAGTCCGGGGCGGACGAGGACGGTTCGGAGGACTCCTCCGCCGTCCTGTCCGCCATCGAGCCCGAGGACGGCTGGTCCTCGGGCTGGTGGTCCGACCGGTGGGTGTGGACCGCGATCGGCGGTGCGCTCGCCGCGCTGGCCGGGGTCGGCGGGTACGCCCTGACCCGCGGCTCGGGGCGGCCCTCCCGGGTGCCGCCGGGCGCCTGACAGCCCGTCCGGACAGCTGATGGTTCATCAAGAAGGCCCGCTCCGGCGGGCCTTCTTCCTTTCACCCCGCCCGATCACCCCGCCCGCAGTGCCTTGGCGATCGTGCCGTCC
>NZ_LJBR01000647.1 GCF_001282115.1 Streptomyces sp. NRRL B-24085
GAGTGGGGTGGTGGCCCAGGTGGCCGCGCCTCACCGCGGGGTGGCCGTTCTGCACCCGTACCGGGGCGATGCTGGTCTCGGCGGGGTGGGGCGGCCCTGACAGGTGGCGCATTCGGTGGGCCTGTGGCGCCAGGGTGGGACGCGCGCGGCGTCTCCCGGGTCGAGGGGCTCCACCTCCCGGCCGTCCGGCGCCCGGCTCAGGGCGAGGGCGACGTCTGCCGGGGCGGGACCGGGGTCTGTTCCGGGAGCTCGGGGGCGGGAGTCCGTTTCGGGACCGTCGCCCGCCACAGTTCACGCATTCCCAGGGCCGTGGCGACGACCAGCAGGGTGTTGCGGACGAGCAGGAGGGTGATGCCGAGCGGGCTGCTGCTCACCACGTCCGCGAACCAGACCGGGAACTCCAGGACCGTCACGAAGCACGCCACCAGCACCAGCACCGCCGGCACACCCATCCGGCTCGCGCGGAAGCACAGGCAGGCCGCCGCGAGGCCGACCAGCCACACCATGTACTGAGGGCTGATCACCCGGCTGGTGGTGGTGAACATCAGCACCGCCACCAGCGCCGCGTCGGCCGCCGTGTGCGTCTCGAACCGGGTGGCCGTCAGCCGCCACAGCAGCAGCAGTCCGAAGGCCATGCCGGTCAGCGCCAGCGCGGCCGTGCTGACGGTGGTCACCCACGGGCCGAGGAACTCGACCGAGCCGTAGTTCAGCAGCACCTGGCCGTCCCACCCGTGGTGGCGGGCGATGTGGAAGACCAGCGAGCCCAGCGACTCCACCTCGGTGCCCCGCTCCCGCTGGAAGGTCAGGAAGGCGAAGGCCCCGGGCATCGACACCGAGAACAGACCGGCCACCACCGCGACCGTCACCGCCGCCGACGCCCACACACTGCGCCTGCGGATGCCGACCAGGACCAGCGCCGGCCACACCTTCAGCAGCGCCCCGAAGCCCACCAGCGCCCCCGCGACCTTCGGATGCCGGGCCGCCGCCAGGACCGCCGCGACCGCCACCGCGGTCACCATCACGTCGTAGCGGGAGTAGACGGTCGGACCGAGCAGCGGTACGCCCGCCACCCACACCCAGGCCCCCCGCAGCCGCCGCCCGTCGCGCAGGCCCGCGTACAGCAGCAGGAGCAGGACGGCCAGGTCCGCCGCGAAGGCCATGAGGAAGAAGGCCTGCGTGTACTCCAGGAAGGGCAGCAGCGCCGGGGAGAGGATCGCGAGGGCCGCGGCCGGCGGGTACTGCCAGGTCACGTCGTCCTGCGGGAACGTTCCGGTGCGCAGGACGTCGTACCAGCCCTGGTAGATGACCGACACGTCACTGGTGACGTCCGGGCCCGGGAAGACGTACACCTTGAAGACCCAGAGCAGGAGGAGCAGCCTGGTCACGCCCCAGGTCAGCAGCAGTCCGGTCAGGGATCGCCGCCCGGCCTTCGTCTCCACGTGATCCCCTGCCGTTCGCTTGCGGTCTTGAGGGGAACATGATGTCCCGCTCTCCTGTGAGGGTGCCATAAACGCGGCCGCGCCCGCTGTGAGCAGCCGGTTCGGTAATGTCGGCGGCGATGCACAAGACCCTGATCGTGACGAACGACTTCCCGCCCCGCCCCGGTGGCATCCAGGCGTTCCTGCACAACATGGCGCTGCGCCTCGACCCCGAGCGCCTGGTCGTCTACGCCTCCACCTGGAAGCGGAGCCGGGAGGGCGTCGAGGCGACCGCCGCCTTCGACGCCGAGCAGCCCTTCACCGTCGTACGGGCCTCCACGACCATGCTGCTGCCGACACCCGGGGCGACCCGGAAGGCCGTCGGGCTGCTGCGGGAGCACGGCTGTACGTCGGTGTGGTTCGGGGCGGCCGCGCCGCTCGGCCTGATGGCGCCCGCGCTCAGGAGGGCCGGGGCGGAGCGGCTGGTGGCGACGACCCACGGACACGAGGCGGGGTGGGCCCAACTGCCCGCCGCTCGGCAGCTGCTGGGCCGTATCGGCGAGTCGACGGACACGATCACCTACCTCGGCGAGTACACGCGGTCGCGGATCGCCGCCGCGCTGACCCCCCGGGCCGCCGGCAGGATGGTCCAGCTCCCGCCGGGGGTCGACGAGAAGACCTTCCACCCCGGGTCGGGCGGGGACGCCGTGCGGGCCCGGCTCGGGCTCACGGACCGGCCGGTGGTCGTGTGCGTCTCGCGGCTCGTCCCGCGCAAGGGACAGGACACCCTCATCCTCGCCATGCCGCGGATCCTGGCCGCGGAGCCCGACGCCGTCCTGCTGATCGTCGGCGGCGGGCCGTACGAGAAGGAGCTGCGCAGGCTCGCCCACGAGACCGGGGTCGCCGGTTCCGTCCGCTTCACCGGGGCCGTGCCCTGGGCCGAGCTGCCCGCGCACTACGGCGCCGGGGACGTCTTCGCGATGCCGTGCCGGACCCGCCGGGGCGGGCTAGACGTCGAGGGGCTAGGGATCGTCTACCTGGAGGCCTCCGCGACCGGGCTGCCCGTCGTCGCCGGCGACTCCGGCGGCGCCCCGGACGCCGTGCTCGACGGCGAGACCGGGTGGGTCGTGCGGGGCGGTTCCGCCGAAGAGGCCGCCGAGCGGATCGTCGTCCTCCTCGGGGACGCGGAACTGCGGAGGCGGATGGGGGAGCG
>NZ_LJBR01000648.1 GCF_001282115.1 Streptomyces sp. NRRL B-24085
GAGGAGGAGTGACCGGCGCCCGGGGGATGCCTGGTGGCGGTGCCGGGCGGGTGCGGGTCCGTCGGGGCCTGTCGCGCCCCGCGGCGGAGCGGCCCGAGGACACAGCCCCGCGCCCCCGAGGGGCGTGTGCAGGGACCGTATAGGGGCCGTATAGCGGGCGATCTCAGTCTTGGGGCGTCAGAGGGCGGGGCCACCGGGCTCCGGCAGTGACGTACTCAGGGAGTCGAGATGAGCAACGTGAGCCTGACGGACGGGCTGGACGCCGAGCGCAAGCAGGAGATCAAGGAGATCGTCTGCGACATCCTCGAGATCGACGAGGACGAGGTCACCGAGACCAGCCTCTTCAAGGAGGAGCACGACGCGGACTCGCTGCGGGCCATCGAGATCCTCGCCGCCCTGGAGCGGACGCAGCGCGTGACCATCGACCAGGCCGAGCTCAGCCGCATGGTCAACCTGGAGGGTGTGTACGCGGTGGTGGCCGAAGCCGCCCGGCGCTGACGTCCCCTTCCGACCGTCAGACGGGTGAGCTGCGATGAATGCTTCGATCAGCACGGACACACAGGCCTCCGGCCGCCGGGTCGTCATCACCGGACTCGGGGTGGTCACCAGCATCGGCATCGGAGTCGAGGCCTTCACCGCCGGACTCCGTGACGGGCGCAGCGGCGTCAAGCCGATCACCGCGTTCGACACGACCGGCTTCGCCCACGCCAACGGCTGCGAGGTCACCGACTTCGAGCCGGAGCGCTGGATCGTGCGGCAGCACCCCGAGGAGCTGGGCCGGGCGAGCCAGTTCTCGGTGGCCGCCGCGCGGATGGCGGTCGAGGACGCGGGCCTGACCGAGGAGGACGTACGGGCGCGCCGCTCCCTGGTGTCCGTGGGCACCACGGACGGCGAGTCCCGCGACCTCGACCAGCTCGTCGGCACGAGCATGGACGGCGGTCCCGACGCGTACGACCCCGCTGTCGCCCGGCGCATCCCCGCGGGACGGCTGTCCGCCGGGATCGTGCGCGAACTGGGCCTGACGGACGTGGAGGCCGTGACGATCCCGACCGCGTGCGCGGCGGGCAACTACGCGGTCGGCTACGGCTACGACGCCCTGCGCAGCGGTGACGTCGACATCGCCCTGTGCGGTGGCGCGGACGCGGCGTGCCGCAAGACGTTCACCGGGTTCTACCGGCTGGGCACCGTCGCCCCCGAGGTGTGCCGGCCCTTCGACAAGGACCGCGAGGGCATCCTCACCGGGGAGGGCGCCGGCATCCTGCTCATGGAGAGCCTGGAGTCGGCACTGGCCCGCGGGGCGCGGATCTACGCCGAGGTGCTCGGCTACGGGCTCGCCTGCGACGCCCTGCACCCGGTCGCCCCGGACCAGGGCAGCATCGCGCGGACCATCGAGATCGCCCACCGCAACGCGGGCGTGACCCCGGACCAGGTCGACTTCGTCTCCGCGCACGGCACCGGGACGAAGGCCAACGACATCACCGAGGCGGGCGCCATCCGCCAGGTCTTCGGCGCCGACGCCATGCCGCGCACCGTCTCCATCAAGTCGATGATCGGGCACAGCATGGGCGCGGCCAGCGCCGTCTCCGCGGCGGCCTGCGCGCTGGCGATCACCGAGGGCTTCATCCCGCCGACGATCAACCACCGGGAGACCGACCCCGAGTGCGCGGTCGACTGCGTGCCCAACGAGGCCGTCGAGGCGGAGCTGACCGTCGTCCAGAACAACGCGCTGGCCTTCGGCGGCAACAACGCCGTCCTCATCCTCGGCGCGTACCGCGACCACCGGAGCGCGGCATGAGCTGGATCGTGACCGGGATGGGGGCCGTCGCCAGCATCGGCGGCAGTGTCGAGGAGATCTTCGACTCGCTGGTCGCGGGGCGCAGCGGGCTAGGGCCGCTGCGCGGCTACGACCGGGAGAAGTTCCGGGCGCGGGTGGCCTACGAGATCGACGACCGGCCGGCGCCGGGCGTCGACGAGCCGCTGCGGGCGACCCGCTGGCTGGAACAGGCGGTCGCCGCGGCCGCCGCCGACGCCGGGCTCGGGGACGACCTGTCCTCGGTGCCGGTGCTGGTCGGCACGACCCTCAGGGAACTGCGCTCGGTCGAGCTGTCCTGGCGCGACGGGATCCCCTTCGACGCGGCCGACCTGCACTTCGGCACCATGCTCCGACGGCGTTTCGGCGCAGCCGACACCCACACCGTCGCCAACGCCTGCTCGGCCTCGCTGTACGCCCTGGCGATGGGCGCCGACCTGCTGGAGGCGGGCGCGGCGGACACCGTGGTCGTGGCCGGCGTCGACACCATCACCGAGAGCACCTACGGACTGCTGGACCGCTGCTACCCCGAAGCACCCGACCGGGTCAGGCCCTTCGACCGGGCCCGGCGCGGAATGCTCCAGGGCGAGGGCGCGGTGGCCGTCGTCCTGCGCAGGGAGGCGGACGGACCGGGAACGGCGCCCCGGGTGCACGCCCGGGTGCGCGGGGTCGCGGTCAACTGCGACGCCTACCACCCCTCGGCACCGGACGCCAAGAGCATCGCCGCCGCCGTGCAGGAGGCGCACCGGAGGGCCGGCGTACGGCCCGCCGACATCGACCTCGTCATGCTGCACGGCACGGGCACCCCGCTGAACGACGAGGCCGAGTCGACCGCGCTGGGCTCGGTCTTCGCGGGCCTGGACGTCTCCCCGTACATGACGGCCATCAAGTCGATGACCGGGCACACCGCCGGGGCCTCCGGGCTGCACAGCCTGGTCGCGGCGGTGGACGTGCTGCGCACCGGGACCGTCCCGCCGACCGTGTACCTCGACGACCCCGTGGAGGCCGTGGCCGGGTTCCGGCTGGTGCGCGGGGCGGCGGAGCGGCCGGACGGGCCGATGCGGCTCGCGCAGATCGACTCCTTCGGGTTCGGCGGGCTCAACGCGGTCGCCGTCGTCGAGAGCATGGGGGCGGGTCATGAGTGACGTCGCCACGGCGGACGCCGTGATCACCGGGCTGGGCAGTGCGGTGCGCGGACTCGACGGGCCCCGGCGGCTGCTCGGCGCGCTGCCCGACGGACACCGTACGGCGCCCGACCCCGTCGGCCGGCTGACCGGGCGCGGGCTGCGGTACAAGGACCGGGCCACCAAGCTCGCCATGGTCGCGGCACAGGACGCGCTGCGGGCGGCCGGCCTGGTCGACGAGTCCGGCGGCCTGACGGTACCGGGCGAGAGCGTCGGGGTCAGCGCCAGCACCAACTACGGCAACGCCGACACCGTCTGCGAGACCGTGCGGACCATCGCCGAGTCCACCTACCTCGGCACCAGCCCGATGATGCTGCCCGCCACCTCCAGCAACGTGGTTGCCTCCTGGGTCGCCATCACGCACGGACTGCGCGGCGCCAACGTGACCCTGTGCAACGGGCCCACCTCCGGGCTCGACGCCGTCAACTGGGCGCGTCTGCTCGTCGTCTCGGGGCGGGCCGAGCGGATGCTCGTGGTGGGTGTGGAGCCGGACAACCCGGCGGTGCGCCATGTCACGGGGGTCGCGGAGGGAGGTGCGGACGGGGTCCCCGAACTGTTCGACGGGGCGGTGGCCCTGGTCGTGGAGTCGGGGGCGTCGGCCGCGGCGCGGGGCGTGCGGGCACTGGCCGTGCTCGGGCCGTACGCGCGTCGGGGACGGCACGCACAGGCGGTGGCCGAGGTACGCCGGCGCCGGCCCGGGCCCGTGGGGCTGTGGTGTGTGCCCGAGCATCCGGAAGGGGTGCGGGCGCCCGCGGCGGGGCTGGGGGC
>NZ_LJBR01000649.1 GCF_001282115.1 Streptomyces sp. NRRL B-24085
GAGCAGGCGGACGGGGCTGGGCTGCGTGGGAGGGGTGGGACCGGCCGTGGTCGACCGGCGACCGGGCAAGACCGCGGGGAGCAGGCGCTCCGGCGCTGACCGGATCCGCGGTTGCGGGAGATGCCCGGCGCCGGCAAGTCCCGGGAGATGCCCGGTGCCAGCCGATACCGGTCACCGGGAGAGAGCCTTATGCCGGTGTGCCCGACGGGAGGGGCCTCGTGCCGGCCTACTTCGACACGGGGGACCTGATGCGGGCCTGCCCAGACGGGGAAGACCCTGATGGGTCCCGCCCCGCCGCGTCTAGATAGGGGCTCCCCCTGTGTGGGGGGCTCGCTCTGTCGGGGCCGGTATCGCCACCACGTCTTCGCCACCCGCTCGCCCGTGGCTGTGACCGTCGCTGATGCTCAGCCTTCGCTCTCCACCCGGCGGACCGCATCCCGGTACGCCCGGGCCGCAGCTCTCAGGGCCGCCTCGGGGTCGACGCCCTCCGCCTCGGCGCGGGTGGCCAGGGCGAGGAGTTCGTAGCCGATGCCCTCGGTCTTCGGGAGGGGGACGTCCAGGCCCGCCGTGCGCACGCGGGACGCCAGCTTGGCCGCGAGGGCCAGGCCGGGCTGGCCGAGGGGGATGCCTTCGGTCACCGAGGTGCGCTGTTTCTCGATCGCCTTGGTGCGCAGCCAGTGGGCCTTGACCTCTTCGGGGGTGTCGGCTCTCTCGTCGCCGAAGACGTGGGGGTGGCGGTGGATGAGCTTGGCGACGATGCCGCCGGCGACGTCGTCGACGGAGAAGGGGGCCTCCGGGTCCTCCTCGGCGATCCGGGCGTGGAAGACGACCTGGAGCAGGACGTCTCCGAGTTCCTCGCGCAGTTCGTCGCGGTCGCCCTCCTCGATGGCCTCGACGAGTTCGTACGCCTCTTCTATGCCGTACTTCGCGAGGCCCTTGTGGGTCTGCTGGGAGGACCAGGGGCATTCGTTGCGGATGCGGTCCATGACCTGGACGAGGTCGAGGAGCCGGGCGCCGGGCAGGTCGTAGGAGGCGGGGAGCAGTTCCAGCTCGGGCATCCGCAGGCGGCCGGATCCGGCGAGGCGGGCCAGGCCGTCGGTGAGGGCCGGCTCACCCTCGCCCGTGGCGACGACGACCACGGTGTGCCCGCCCGCGCAGGCTCCGACCAGTTCCTCCGCGGTGGGGGACGTCTCGTCGACCTCTATTCCGGCTTCCCGCAGGTACGGGAGCTGAGGGTGGGCGCCGTCCGCGCACAGGACACGGTCGGCCGCGTGCAGCGCCTGCCAGGCGGGCCAGGACAGCAGGCCGGGGGCGACGCGGTGGCTGGTGGTGAGCAGGACGATGCGGCCGGGGTCGGACGCCGTGTCGGGGTCCTGGTCGGGGGCGGGCTCGAAGCCGGTTGCGTTCACAGTTCGAAGCTAACGCACGGTGCCGACGGGGCGATCAGGGTTGTCCACAGACAGGGGGCGGCGGGGTGATCGTACGATCATCCACCCACGATGCGGGTTCGTCCCGCCGCTCGCCCCGCGTCCCCGCCAGGCGCCCTGCGGGCTCCGAGGCCGCCAGGCCTGCTGAGCCTGCCGGACCCGCCAAGCCCTCCAGGCCGCCAGCCCCGCCAGGCCCGCTACGCGCTCTGCTTGCTGCCCGCCGTCGTGACCTCGCGTACCCACGGGGTCTTCGCGTCGACGCGGGTGCTCTTCGTGACGTCCCAGGTGCCGTAGCGCGGGTTGAGGTCGACGTGGAGCTGCTTGGACGCCTTGCTCAGGGCGTTCCAGAAAGCGGGGTCGCTGGTGTCGGTGCCGAGTTTCCCGGCGAGTTTCTGGGCCTCGAGCTGGAGGCGGAGGTTCTCGTCGAGGCGTTCGGGTGCGATGCCGTACTGCTGGAGCCAGGCGGTCTCCAGGCCCTTGGCGCCGCCCGCCTGCTCCTCCAGGCCGGACCGCAACTCCTGGACCTCCTTGCGGGTCACGGTCACGCCCGCGTCGGCGGCCGCCCGGTGCAGCACCCGGTCGAGGACCATGCCGTGCAGGACGTCACGGGTGAGGGTGCCGGTCTTGGCGATGGCCTGCTTGTACTGCGTCTCGTCCGTGACGGCGGCCCGCTGCGCGTCACGCACCTCGGTCACCCGGTTCTCCAGTTGGGAGACCGTGATCCGCTGCCCGCCGACCACGGCCGCCGCACCGGGGTGCGCGTCGTTTCCGCAGGCGGTGAGCAGGGGTGCCGCGGCGGCGAGCGCGGCGGAGAGGACGAGCGCGGTGCGACGACGGCGGTGCAAGGATGCCTCCTGAGGAGATTGTGCGACGGTGCACAAAGTCTTGCAGTGATCGATGTTAGGCAGGGGACCGGCTCTGGCCAACCCATTCGACCAACGATTCACCGGGACTTCCGGCAGCGCCGCGCTCCGACCGCCCGCACGCGTGTGTGCCGGGGTCAGCCGGTGGGGTCTATCCGCGGACCTGGCCCAGCCACTGGAGGGTGCGGCGGATCTCCGCCGCGAGGGGGTGGCCGGGGCCCTGGAGTCGTTCCACGTCGTGCAGCAGCCGCGCGAGGGTCTCGTGGGCGGCGGCGCGGTCGCCGAGGGCCAGCAGGAGGTGGCCGATGCGACGGCGGACGTCGTGGGCGAGCTGGGGGTCGCCGGCCACGTACTGGTTCTCGTAGTACGGCAGCAGGGAGCGGTACTCGGCCAGTGCCGCCGCGGGTTCGCCGAGCTGTTCCAGGCATTGGGCGGCGTCGTAGCGGAAGCGCAGGGACTGCGGGTCGGCGTGGCCGGCCTCGGTCGCGCGTTCGTCGGCGAGGCGGCGCAGTTCCGGCAGGGCGCGCCGGTACTGGCCGTCGTCCATGAGGGTGGCGGCGTACTGCTTGCGCAGGGTGCGCACGACCGGGGAGTTCGCGCCGTGCTGTTCGGCGGCCGCGGGCAGGATGGCGCCGAGGATGTCGACGGCCTGGGTGATGCGGCCCTCGCCGAGGAGCCGCTTGACCTCGTCGACCGCGCGCGCGACGTCCGGTTTCCCGGTCTTCTCGGGGGCCGGTGTGACGGGGGCGGGCTG
>NZ_LJBR01000065.1 GCF_001282115.1 Streptomyces sp. NRRL B-24085
AAGCCGCTGCGTGAGGAGACCCGATGACCGTCCCCCTTTCCGTCTGCGTCTTCTGCGGCTTCTCTCCCGGAGCGGGGACACGGTACGTGGAGTCGGCCAGGGACCTGGGCGCGCTGCTCGGCCAACGCGGGCACCGGCTGGTCTACGGCGCGGGGACGGGCGGGCTCATGGGGGCCGTGGCCGCCGGGGCCGCGGAGCGCGGCGCACGCATCACGGGTCTCATCCCGGACTTCCTGCGTCTGCGCGAACAGGCCGACGAACTCCCGGAACAGCGCCTGGTCCTCACCGGCGACCTGCTGGAACGCAAGCGGGGGATGATCGACGAGGCCGACGCGTTCGTCGCGTTGCCCGGAGGCTACGGCACGCTGGACGAGGTCCTCGAAGTGATCTCCATGAAGGCCCTGGGCGTGCTGGACGCCCCCCTGGTGCTGGTCAATGTGGACAACGCCTGGACCCCGTTCGTGGCGCTGATCGACAGCCTGCACGAGCGCGGTTTCCTGCGCGACCCCCGAGTCTTCAGCGTCGCCGCCGACCCCGCGGAGGCGCTGACGCACATCGAACGGCACACGGCACGCGACCGGCTGGAAAGCCGGCCTGCCGTCGTGCACCAGTGAACGGCCCGACTCCCGGGCCGTGGACCCCGACACCGACCGAGTGAAGTGGTGACCATGCCGACTCCGACAGGTCCGGACAAGCCCCTCATCATGCTGGTGGGAATGGGAGACCTGTCCTCCCGACTGCTCACCATGCTGCTGTCCCACCCCGCCACCAACCGGGTCGTGGTGGCCGGACGCTACCCGGAGACCCTCCGGCGCCGTGCCAACCTCGCCCGACTCACCGCCGTGAACCTCGGGTTGTTCGGCAGTGTGGCGACGGAACGGATCGACCTGTACGACGTCGCCGGCACCGCCGAGACGCTCGACCGGGTCCGTCCCGACATCGTGTTCATGGGAGCGTCACTCCAGTCGTGGAGGGTCATCACCCAGCTCCCGAAGGACGTCTTCGAGGAACTCGACCAGGCTCAGCTCGGCCCCTGGCTGCCTCGCCATCTCACCCTGAATCACCTGCTGATGCAGGCCGTACGGATGTCGGGCACCGGGGCGAAGGTGGTCAACGCGGCCTACCCCGACGCGGTGGGGCCCGTACTCGCCACCGCCGGACTGGCCCCCACCACCGGCATCGGGAACGTCGCCAACATCGTTCCGGCCCTCACCCTGGCGTACGCGCACTGCGCCGACCGGGACCCGGCCGACGTCGAGGTCCGGCTCGTCGCCCAGCACTACTTCAGCCACTACGTGCCGCGCTACGGAGAGGCCGGCAAGGGCGCCTACCACCTCACCGCGCGGGTCGGCGGAGAGTTGTTGGACAAGTCCCACCAGGAGGTCTTCCCCCAGATCAACGGCCGGCTGAAACGCCTGGGCGGTCTCGACGGCCAGCTCCTGACGGCCTCCTCCGCGATGCGGGTGCTGCAAGCGATGGCCACCGACAGCGGGGCCCTGTGCCACGCCCCCGCGCCCGGCGGTCTGCCCGGTGGCTATCCCGTCCGGGTGACCGCGGAGGGGGCCACGGTGGACCTGGACCCCTCCCTCACCCTCGACGAGGCGGTACGGCTGAACGTGGAGTGCCAGCGCGCCGACGGCATCGAACGGATCGACGAGGACGGGACGGTGACGTTCACCGAACCCGAGATGGCCGTCATGAAGCGGATGCTCGGCTACGACTGCCCCGCCATGAAGCTCTCCGAGACCGCCCAGTGGGCGGACGAACTCGGCCGCAAGTACGAGGCGTTCGCCGCACGCCACAAGTGACTCCGACACGGCGGTGCCGCGGTCTTCGGCCGCGGCACCGCCGTATCACGCTCGCAGCCGTGTCACGCTCGTGTCCTTGCCGTCCCAGGTCCGCCGACCACGTGCAACGAGCAGCCGTGCCGGCCCAGTTGCTCGGCGAACCGTGCGGCCACCCGGGGAGGCGGCGCCGCACCGGTGCACAGGACATGCCTGAGCCACGGCGGCGGCAGCAGCCCGTGCACCCGTTGGAAGTCCATGAACTCCTCGAGCGCGTCCAGCGGGAGCACCATCACGGTGGCACGGTTGCGCTGGCAGGCCAGCAGCCGTGCCATGGGATCCCGGGCCTCCTGCGCCACCACGGCCGCGCCCGCGCACAGCGGCCAGAACATCTCGAGCACCGCCTCGGGCGAGCCGACCGCCGCCGAGTGCAGCATCGTGTCACCCGGCGTCAGCGGGCAGACCAGCTGCGCCTCGAAGATCTGCGCCAGCCACTGTCCGTGCCGGGACACCACCATGGACGCGGAGCCCGCCCGTTCGTCCGGGGCGGGGGCGGCCGCCGTGTCGTCCCGGTCGGTGAAGCAGGCCGTGGCCCGGGCCGACGCAAGGATCCGGTCCACGCGCTCGGGCGGGGTGGCCGCATCGATGGGCAGCGCCGCCGCGCCGCTCTCCAGGACCGCGAGCGTCGCCGCCACGAATCGGGGGCCGCGCGGCAGACACACGCCCACCGGTGCCTGCGCGGGGTTGCCGAGCGCGGTCAGCCGCCGCGCCAGACTGTGCGAACTGTGCAGCAGTTCCCGGTAGGTGAACTGCTCCATCGGCGAGCGGACCGCCAGCCTCCCCAGGGCCCGTTCGCCCTGGCGGCCGACCAGCTCGTGCACGGGACTGACGTCCAGGGTCATCGCGGTCACGACGCGGGCCCGCCCGCCACCGCGATCGGCAGGAACCCGCTCACCGCCCGGGCGACCTCGGTGGCGAGCGGCGGCCTGAGCATGTCGAAGTGGCCGCCGGACACGCTCGCCCGGTGCACCGCCCCGGTTGCCAGGGACTCCCAGCGGGCCGAATGCGCGTCCTCGGCGGAGGTCACCAGGCACAGGTCGCCGTCGTGGGGGCCGGGACGGTAGGAGCCGAGCCGTGCGCACTGCCGCTGCCACACCCGCAGGACCTCGCGGGGGAACCGGTCGGGCGTGCGGCACGACGCCGGGTCCACCCCCATGGCCTCGACGAGACCGGATCGGATGATCGCCTGGAAGTCCTCCTCCAGGCGCCGGCCCGTGGCCTTGTGCAACCGTGCGCTCATCCCGGCCAGTTCACGTTCCTGCTGCCGCCAGCCCGCCGGGTCCTCCGGCGCGCACGGATCGAGCAGGACCAGCCCGGCCACGCCATGGCCCAGGGCGGCCAACTGACGGGAGGTCTCAAGGGCCACGGGCGCCCCGGCCGACCAGCCGGCGACGACCACCGCCTCGTCCACGGCTCCCGCGATCTCGCGCGCGTACCGGGAGCTCATCAGCTCCAGAGTGCTCTCGTCGTCGCCGCCGTCGCCGTGCAACGAGGCGAGGGTCAGCCCGTACACGGGCTGTGCCGGCGGCAGTTCTGCTACCAGATGCCGGTAGCAGAACACCGTGCCGCCGACCGGATGGACCAGCACCAACGGGACACCCCCGCCCGCGGCCCCCTGGATCCTCGCCAGACTGCGGGGCCGGGACACGTCCGGGGACCCGGACACGCCGGGCCGCTTGCGCTCGGCGTCGATCACCGCCGACAACGCCGCAAGGGTGGGGGAGCGCAGGACCTCCTCGAAGGGGACGGGGCGGTCGTAGCGGACGCGCAGCCGCTCCAGCAGCGCGAGCACCAGGAGGGAGTCGCCGCCCAGAGCGAAGAAGTCGTCGGCCGCCCCGATGTTCTGCGCCGGGATGCCGAGCAGCTCGGACCAGAGGGCGGCCAGCTCGACAGCCGTCTCGCCGGCCGAGCGAGCGGAGGGCCCGTCCGCGCCGGAACCCTGCCAGACCGGCGGCGGCAACGCGGCCCGGTCCGTCTTGCCGTTCTCATTGAGCGGCAGTGCGTCCAGCCAGGTGATCACCGAGGGCACGAGATACGGCGGCAGTACTTCGCCCAGTGATGCGCGGAGCTCTGCCGCGGGCGGCCGCTCGGAGGTACGGGGGACCGCGTAGGCGGCCAACGCGAGCTGACCCGAGGGGGCGCGCACGGCGACCACCACGGCTCGCTGCACCGCCGGATGCGCGGCCACCGCGCTCTCCACCTCCGCCGGTTCCACCCGGTATCCGCGGATCTTGACCTGCTGGTCGGCTCGGCCGAGGAACTCCACCTCGCCGTCGGCGTTCCAGCGGCCCAGATCTCCCGTCCGGTACATACGGGCGCCCGGCGGGCCGTACGGATCCGGCAGGAACCGGCTCGCCGTCACCGCGGGCAGACCGGCGTACCCCCGCACCACACAGTCGCCGCCGATGTAGATCTCGCCGGTCACGCCGGTCGGCACCCGGTTGAAGGAGGCGTCCAGGACATGGAGCGTGGTGCGGGGGATGGGCAGACCGATGGGCAGGTCACCGGCCCCGTCGGCGTCGTCCGGAGCGGCCTCGTGCACGCTGTTGGCCACGGACGCCTCGGTCGGGCCGTACTCGTTGAGCACCGGCGTGTGCGGGTCGAGCGCACGCCACGCGCCGAGCGCCGAGCGGGGAAAGGCATCGGCGCCGACCACCAGCAGCCGGGCCAGACCTTGCGCCCGGTGCGCCGGCAGTTGGCGGGTCAGCAGCTCCAGATGGCCCGGGGTCAGCTTGACGAACGCGAACGGCCCGGCCGCGCAGAGGACCTCGCCGAGTTCGGAGGGCGGGACGGACTCGGGGACGACCGTGACGGTCTGGCCCACCAGCAGCGGTGCGAACAGGTTCGGCACGATCATGTCGAAGGCGATCGACGAGAACAGCGGCGCCCCGCCGGTGCGGTCGCCGACGTACCGGTGGACGCACCACATCAGGAAGTTGACCAGACCCCGGTGCTCCACGAGGACGCCTTTGGGCGTGCCGGTGGAACCGGACGTGTAGATGACATAGCACAGGTTGCGCGGATCGGCCGGCTCCGGGGCCGGTCCGCCGGGGGCGGCCTGTTCGTCCACCAGCATGACCGCGGACGACAGTTCGGAGGCGGAATCCGCCAGGGCGGGCTCGGTCAGGACGACGGCGGATCCGCTGTCACGCACGAGATGGCGCAGCCGCGGCAGCGGGAAGGCCGGATCCAGCGGTACGTACGCTCCGCCCGCCTTGGCGACCCCCAGCAGCGCGGCCACCAGATGCGTGGAACGGTGCATGTACACCGCCACCCGGGTCTCGGGGCCCACCCCGCGTGCGGCGAGCGCCCGGGCGATCCGGTCGGCTCGCGCGTCCAGTTCCGCATAGGTGAGCGCGGCCGCTCCGTCCCCGCCGGCCTCGCGCACGGCGACCTGATCCGGAGTGCGCTGTGCCTGCCGCTCGAACAGTTCGTGCAGGCAGGCGTCCGGGAGCTCGCCGGGCCCGCCGTCCGACAGCTCCTCGAACCGGGCCAGTTCGCCGGAGGTGAGGACGGGAATCCGGTGCAGCCGCAGATCCGGCCCACCGCGTGCGGGGTCGGTGACCGAGTCCAGGACCGTGCGCAGCCGGGTCCCCACCTCCTCGGCCGTACGGCTGTCGCAGGCAGAGGTCCGGTAGGTCAGCGTGCCCTCGAGCCCCCTGCCGCACGGTGCGAGCGCGAGGTCCAGGTCGCTCTTCGGGGTGGTGAAGCCGACCGGCCAGGATTCGGCGTCGGTGCCCGTCAGGCGCAACGCCTCGGCCGGCTCGTAGTCCACCTCGAAGAGGACGTTGAACAGCGGGTTGGCCGCCGCCGACCTGGTCGTGCGCCGGACGTCGCGGAGCACGGTCTCGAAGGGGGTCTGCCGGTGCTCCAGAACGTCGAGGAACCGCTCGGCGTTGCGGTCGACGAGGTCGGCGAAGGCAGGGTCGCCGCCCAACTCGCCCCGCAGCACGACGGTGTTGAACAGCGGGCCCACGACCCGCTCGGCCTCGGCCCCGTCCCGCTGCGAGACGGTGGTGCCCACCGCCACGTCGCGGGTGCCGCACAGTCGGCCCAGCACGGTCTGGAACGCGCTCAGCAGCACCACGAACCGCGTGGTGCACAGCCGCCCGGCCAGGGCGTCGACCCGGGCGAGCAGATCCTCGTCCAGAACGAACCGGGTTTGCGCGCCGGGCCGCACGGTACCCGGCGTCGGCTCCACGGAGTTGCCGGGCAGCTCCAACAGGCGTATTCCAGACAGCTCTTGGCGCCAGAACGACAGGTCGGCCGCACGTCCGGGACCGTCCGTGCCGCGGGCGCCGCGCAGGTACTCCCAGTAGGCCGGGCGGGACGGGGCGGGTGCCGGGCCCCTGGCGTCCGGACGGCACAGACACGCGTAGGTCTCCGCCAGTTCTCTCAGCAGCAGTCGAAGTGACCAGCCGTCGCAGACGGAGTGATGGAGGTCGAGGTGCACGACGTGGTCGCGGGGCCCGAGCCGTATCACGCCGGCTCGCAGCAGTGGCGGGCGGGACATGTCGAACGGCACGGCGGCAGCGGTCTCCACCCGGCGCCGGGCATCCCGCAGGGCCGCCGCTTCCAGCCTGCCGCCGAGATCGACCACCTCCAGCGGCACACTGGCGTCGGGAACGGTTTCGACGACGAGCGTCCCGGCGCGCTCGACGAAGCGCGAGCGCAGGATCGGGGTGCGGCTCGTGAGTGCCGACACCGCGGCCTGGAGAGCCCCCACGTCGAGCGGTCCTGTCAGTCGGCTCGCCGTCGAGACGTTGAACGCCGGGCTCCCCGGAGCCAGCCGGGAGGCCAGCCACATGCCCTGCTGGATGACCGACGCCGGCTCACAGGCCGGGGCCGTCACCGCTGTCCCTCCGCGCGGGCCATCCGCTCACGCAGATCACGGGGCCGCATGTCGGTCCATGTCGCGTCGATGTGGCGCAGACACTCCTGTTCGTCTCCGCGCGTGCCCTCGGCCCGCCAGCCGTCCGGCAGTTCGAGCTCGGCGGGCCATATCGCGTACTGGTCCTGGTCGTTGGCCACCACCATGAACACGGAATCTCCTTGGAATGAGGCGGACCGCGTCAGCGTAGGAACCGCGTGGCCGCGACCGCGGCACTCCGGACCGGCAGTCGACCGGCACCTTGGCCCGCCGCACGGTTTCGGCCTTGATCCCGATTTCGCTGCTATGGACACCGACCAGGACCGTGAGAAGAATGAAAGAAGCCTTTCGAAAGGGGGCCCAGCACCAGTTCGGCCGGGACAACGATGTCCCTCGGCCGGGGCCCACCCGTCGTCTCGCCGATCACATGTGCACGAGGAAAGTCGAACAACCAACGGAGGTTGTGAATGGGACCCGAAGGAATCGGCACCCTGGTCCGCAGGTTCCGCTGCCAGGCGCGCCTGACCCAGTACGAGTTATCCGAGATCAGCACGGTCAGCGTACGGGCGATCAGGGATCTGGAGAACGGACGGGTGGAACGCCCCCGGCAGGAGACCGTGCGGCTCATCGCCAACGGACTGCACCTGGGGGAGTCCCAGCGCCTGGTGCTCCACGCGGCGTGCGGAGGCAGCGCCAAGGAGGCTGCCGCCAAACTGATCAGCGACGCGGCCCCGATCGAACCGCCCGCCCGCATCAACGGTCTGTCCGGCCGCGAGGCCGAGGTGCAGACCGTGGTCGAAGCCATGACACGCGACCACAACCGCTGGATGACCATCACCGGTCTCAACGGTGTCGGAAAGACGAGCGTGGCCCTCGACGTCGCGCACACCCTCCACAAGCTCCACTCGTACTCGACGCTGTGGGTCTCACTCGGCGCTCCCGGCCCGCACACGGACGGCTCCGACCGGTTCCGGGTGGACAGCGCGGTGGTGGCCGAGGTCTCGCGGATCGGTGAGCACCTCATGGGCGACGAATTCGACGCCCGTCAGCTCGTCCAGATGATCGGCCAGCGGCGCACCCTGCTCGTCCTCGACGGATGCGACCTGAAGCAGATCGGCGCCGACCGCGTGCTGGCGCTGCTCGCGGGCTGTCACGGCCTGCGGGTCCTGGTGACGACCCGCGACAGCGGCGCCACCCCCGGCGAGCACCTGCTGCCCCTCGAACCGCTCGACGTGCCGGCGTGCGAGACGAACCCGCCCGCCAGGGCCGAGCACCACCCCGCCGTCCAACTGATGCTCTCCCACATCCGCCGTCTGCAGCCACGGGCCGCGGACACCTCCGCCGCCACGGTCGGTCATCTCGTCGGTGTCTGCCGCGCCCTCGACTGCATTCCCGCGGCCCTCAAGCTCGGAGCGGAGTGGGGTCTCGTCCTGTCCCCGGTACAGCTCCTGGAACGTGCCCGGCGGGACCCCCTGTCCCTGCTGATCTCGCCGACCGTGGGCGGTGCCGGACCGGCGCTGCGGCAGACCCTGGAACAGTCGGTGCGCACCGTCACCGCCACGGACCGTCAACTGCTGGGCCTGCTCGCCCCGTTGCGTACCGGTTGGACCGTCCAGGACGTCGCCAGGCTCGCCGGCATCGACGAACCGGACTCCGCCCGGCGGGTCTGGGGACTGCTCGTCCGCGGCCTGATCCGGCGCGTCGACGGCTCGGCCGGCTCACACTTCCGCGTCCTGAACCTCGTCGCCCGCCTCTTCGAGATGCAGGAGCCGGAAACCGTCCACTGACGACAGCCGCGGGCACGCCCCGGCCACGAGCGACGGCAGTCTGCGCCGGATGCGACCGGCAGGCAGACTGCCGCGTTCTTGCCCTCCATGCTGCCGCCCGCGCCGCCCGTGCCCGGTGATGCTTGGTGCCCGCAACCGATCGGGCAGGCGACGGCTGTCGCCAGGCAGGAGCACTCGCGACGATGCGACCCAGCGAGAACGCGGCGGGCCCCCTGAGCGGCCGCGTCCGGACCACGCCCAGCCGACTCCTGCACGACGAGGTGCTCGGCCCCCAGTTCCGGTACGAGGCCGAACACCTCCTCCCCTGGTACGTCCTCATCGAGAAGGTGCTCCTCGTCGAGTACCACCGCATGGAACTCGTCGAGGCCGCTGACCGCACGGCCATCGCCGCGATCCTGCACCGCACCACGCCGCAGACGCTGGTCGCCGACCCCGAGGCCAACCTGTCGGACCTGGCCCTGGCGCTGGAGCGGCACGTGGAACGGCATCTGCCGCGGCGCGTGGTGCACTGGCACGTCGACCGCAGCCGCAACGACCTCCAGGCCTGCGCACAACTGCTGCACGGGCGCGAGACACTCGCCCGAACCGCGCAGGCCCTGCTGGACACGGCCGAGGCCGCCCTCGACCTCGGGGAGCGCACCGTCGAACTGCCGATGCCCGGCTACACCCAGTACCAGGCCGCCCAGATCATCAGCCCCGGCTTCTACCTCACCGCTGTCGTCGAGCAGACCCTCCACACCGTGGAGCGGCTCCTGTTCACCCACGACGTCAACAACCGGTCCCCGCTGGGCGCGGGGGCCATGGCCGGCCAGGAACTGCCGTGGGACCGCGAGCGCATGGCCCGTCTGATCGGCTGCACCTCGGCGGTGCCGCACGCGCTCACCGCGGTGGCCTCACGGGGCTGGCGCGTCGAGACGGCCGCCGAACTGTCCACCTACGCGGTGGCCCTGGGCCGGTTCGTCACCGATCTGATGGCCTGGGGGAGCAGCGAGCTCGGCTTCGTCGACCTGCCCGACGAGTTCTGCGGGATCTCCGCGGCCATGCCGCAGAAGAGGAACTTTCCCGTCCTAGAACGCATCCGGGGTCGTGCCGCACACGTGGCGAGCGCCCATCTCGACCTGGTGATCGGGCAGCGCGGCGTTCCGTACACCAACATGATCGAGGTGTCGAAGGAGGCCGGTGGCTTCCGGCACTCCGCCGTCGAGGAGATGGCCTCGGCTCTGCGGCTGTTCACGGCGGTGCTGCGGCATCTCGAGTTCCGGGCCGACCGGATGCGCGCCGCCTGTGAGCGGGACTTCCTGGGCGGCTTCACCCTCGCCAACCAATTGACGCTGCGGGCTGCCGTGCCCTGGCGGACCGCACAGGTCGTCGCCGGGGAGTACATCACCTCGGCACTGGAGAAGGGACTGCCCCCGGGCCGTACGGAACCGGCACTGCTGCGCGAGGCCGCCTCGCGGCACGGACACCACGTCGAGGCCCCGGACGCGCTTCTGGCCGAGTCCCTGGACGTGGACCGGGGACTGCGGAACAAGACCACCCCGGGCTCCGCCCACCCCGACGCGGTGCGCGCGCTGCTCACCGACCAGCGCGCGCACGCCCGCCGGCTGGCGGACACCTGGGAGAGCCGCCGGGCCACGGTCCGGGCCGGCCTGACGGAGACGGACCGTCTGCTCGGTCTCAGCGGCTGACAGCACTCCGAACGAGAGGGACGCCCACACACATGCGCACCCACGAGTCCGCTATCGAAAGAACACTGGACGGCGGGCTGGGCATCAGCCGCGCCTTCGGCACATTCGGCGAACTGCTCCAAGGAGTGCTGCCGGACAACGGCCTGGACTTCCTGGTGACCCTGCCGATCGACCTGTGGTCCACCGCCCGCTTCGACGTGGGCCCGGCCGACTGCCCGGTCACCGTGCGACCCGCCCACAAACGCAAGTCCTTGACCCTGGCCCGGATGCTGCTGGCCCGGCACGGCATCGACCGCGGTGGCACGCTGACCATCCACAGCGCCCTGCCGGAGGGCAAAGGGCTCGCCAGTTCGTCCGCGGACCTGGTGGCCGCCTGCCGGGCGATCTGCTCCGCCTTCGGCATCCCCCTGGCCAACAGCACGATCGAGGACCTGCTGCGCGCCATCGAGCCCACCGACGGGGTGATGTACCCGGGTTCCGTCGCCTTCTACCACCGGCAGGCGCGACTGCGCGAGCACCTGGGCCAGCCGCCCCCGCTGACCATCGTCGGCGTCGACGAGGGAGGTGCCGTACCCACCGTCGCCTTCAACCGGATCCCCAAACCGTTCGGCCCCGCCGACAGACGTGAGTACGGCCGGCTCCTCGACACCCTGGTCCGGGCGCTGCGCGAGCGAGACCTGGTGACCATGGGTGAGGTCGCCACTCGCAGCGCGGTGATGAACCAGCGGCTGCGTCCGAAGCGGATGCTCGACGAGATGTGCCGCATCAGCCGGACCGCGGGCGCCCTGGGCGTGGTGGCGGCCCACAGCGGCACGGTTCTGGGTGTCCTGCTCGCCGAGGAGGACCCGGAGTACGAGAACCGGCTGACCCGGGTCAGGGACGCCTGCCGCGAACTCGCCGGCCACACCGCCCTCTACCACTCACTGGTCGATGTGGGCCCGCCCCACTCACCGTCCGTCGACCGATCGGGGAACCTGTGATCTTCAGCAGCGTCGTGGACGCCATCGGACACACACCTGTCGTCAGGCTCCGCCACGAGGGCCCCGGCGACGTGGAACTCTACGCCAAACTGGAACTGCAGAACCTCTTCGGGATGAAGGACCGGGTCGCCAAACAAGCCATTCTGGAAGCCCGCCGCACCGGCGAACTGACTCCCGGCGCACCCGTCATCGAGAGCTCGTCCGGGACCATGGCCCTCGGCGTCGCCCTGGTGGGCACCTCCCTCGGTCATCCCGTCCACATCGTCACCGACCCGCGCATCGACCCGATCACCCTGGCCAAACTGCGGGCCCTGGGATGCGCGGTCCACGTCGTCGAGGCGATGTCCGCCGCCGGCTGGCAGAGCGCCCGGCTCGAACGCCTCGCGCAACTGATGGACGAACTGCCGGGCGCGTTCTGCCCCCAGCAGTACCAGAACCCGGACAACCCGCTGGCCTACCGCGCCCTGGCGGCCGAACTCCTGGAAGATCTGGGCTCCTTGGACACCGTCGTCGGGTCCGTCGGCAGCGGCGGCTCCTTGTGCGGCACCTCCCGCGTCCTGCGCCAGAGCCTGCCGGGGCTGCGCGTGGTGGGCGTCGACTGCGTGGGCAGCGTCCTGTTCGACCAGCCCGACCGTCCTCGGCGGCTGCAGAGCGGACTCGGCAACAGCCTGCACCCCGCCAACCTCGACAGCACCCTCATCGACGAGGTGCACTGGCTCAACGACCACGAGGCCTTCGCCGCCACCCGGGACCTGGCACGGGAACAGAACGTCTTCGGCGGCAACACCTCGGGCTCCGTCTACCAGGTGATGAGGCACCTGGCCGCACAGGCGTCGCCCGGCAGCCGGATCGTCGGCATCTTCCCCGACCGCGGCGACCGCTACACCGGGACCGTCTACGACGACGAGCACTGGCGCGGCGCCGACCTGTCCTCCCAGCCCCGGCGGCGCACACCCGTCCGCGTGCCCTACGGCCAGGAGGTCACCGCCTGGTCCTGCGCGGAGCTCCGACGCAGCCAGGAGCCCCGCAAGCTGATCTTCGTCGAGTCGAACACCACCGGGACCGGCATGCTCGCCCTCGACAAGGCCCGGGAACTCGGCCTCGAACCGCTCTTCCTGACCGCGGACCCGGAGCGCTACCAGGGCCTTGCCGAGCGCGCCTGCGAGACGGTCCGCTGCGACACCAACTCCCTCAGCGCGGTGCGCCGCACGCTCAGGAACACCATCCGCCGGGAGGACTGCGCCGGCGTGACCACCACCAGCGAGTTCTACCTGCCCCTCGTCGCCGAACTGGCCCGGTGGCTGGCACTGCCGGGCAACCCGCCCGAGGTGGCCGCCCTGTGCCGGGACAAGGCGCAGGTACGGCGGGCACTCGCCGACGCGGGCCTGTGCCGCACCCGGTTCGCGACCGCGGACCGCCCCGAGGACGTCGCCGAAGCGGTACGCCGGGTCGGACTGCCCTGTGTGGTGAAACCGGTCGACGACTCCGGATCCGTCGACGTGGTGCGGTGCGCGAGCGCCGACCGTGCCGAGGCCGCCGCCCGGTCCGTACTCGGCCGTACGTTCAACGTGCGAGGACAGCGGGCCGCTCCTACCGCACTGATCGAGGAGTACCTGGACGGACCCGAGTACAGCGTGGAGATGTTCGGCACCGGCGACGAGACGATCTGCGTGGGCATCACCGAGAAACACGTCACCGACGGACCGCACTTCGTCGAGTACCGGCACGTCTTCCCCGCGGTGCTGCCGCCGGCCCTCGCCGCCCGGATCGAGACCGTGGTGTCCGCCGCGCTGGCCGCCGTCGGCTTCCGGCACGGCGCCTCCCACACCGAGGTCAGGGTGAACGACGACAACGTGTCCGTGATCGAGATCAACGGCAGGCCCGCCGGCGGCATGATTCCCGAACTCGTCCGCCTCTCCTCCGGCACCGATCTGCTGGCCGAGCAACTCGGCGCGGCCGCGGGACTGTCCGTGAAACCGAGGGCCGACCAGGAGTCCTGGGCCGGAGTCCAGTTCCTCACCGCCGACCGCGACGGAGTGCTCAGCGGCTTCGACGGTCTGGAGGAGGCCGGGCGACTGCCCGGCGTCACCCACGTGGTGCCGACGGCCGAGCCGGGACGCACGGTGTGCACACCGCGTCAGGCCTACGACCGGCTCGGCTACGTCATCGCCCAGGGCCCGACCCGAGCCGACGTCATCGAGACCCTGGACAGGGCGTCAGGGCTCATCCGGATCAGGCTCACCGACCCCGTCCGTCCCGGGGCGGCATAAAGACGCCCGGCCCTGACACGCCCGCACAGAGGAGACCGATCAACCATGCGCCATCTGATCTCGCTCACCGACCTCCGCCCGGACGACCTGGCGCACCTCGTACGCCGCGCCGTCCGGCTCGCAGAACGGACCGATTCCTCCGCCGGACCCGAGCGCACCCTGGACCGCCGCCGGGTCGGCATCTACTTCCGCAAGTCGTCCACCAGGACGCGCACCGCCTTCTGGGGCGCGGCGGTCGCCCTCGGGGCCGACGCCATCGCCTTCGGCCCCGACGACCTCCAGATCAGCACGGGAGAGACCCTCCAGGACACCGCCAAGACACTGAGCCGCTACCTCGACGCCCTGGTCGTCCGCACCAACGAGGACATCCAGGAGCTCCGGGACCTGGCCGCGGCCGGCGACCTGGCCGTCGTCAACGCGCTCACTCTCGATGAGCATCCCACTCAGGCGGTCGCCGACCTCACCACGCTCGCAGAGCACTTCGGCGAGCTCTCCGGCCGCCATGTGCTGTGCGTCGGCGAGGGCAACAGCTCGGCCCGAGCCCTGGCCCTGGCCGCGGCACTCACCCCCGGCCTGCGTCTCACCCTGCTCTGCCCCGAGGGCTACACGGTGCCTGACGAACACCTCAAGTCGCTCGACGAGATCGGCGACGGCTCGCTCGTGACCCAGGAGACCGAACCGGCCCGGGTGGCCGGACCCGTGGACGCCGTCTACACCAGCCGCTGGCGCACGATGGGGGTCCCCAAGGAGGACCCCGACTGGATCCGCGCCTTCGACGGCTTCCGCATCGACGACGCCTTCCTCGACCGGGTGGGCGGACCGGACACCGTCTTCCTGCACGACCTGCCCGCGGTGCGCGGACAGGAGGTCACCGACGAGGTGCTCGACGGCCCCCGCAGCCTGGCCTGGCGGCAGGCCTTCCACAAGATGACCGCCGCCATGGCCGTCCTCGAGTGGTGTCTGCTCGACGGCGCCCCCGGCGCCCGGGACGAGGGGGGCAGCACGCCGTGATGGTCCCCGTTACCTCCCGTACGGCCGGGACGGTCGACGGACTCGTCGTACGGCAGGCCACCCGCACGCCTGACGCGGTGGCGGTGACACACGTCGGCCAGGAGCTGACCTACGCCGAACTCGTCTCCCGCGCCGGGGAGTTGGCACACCGGCTCACCGCGCGGGAGGTGCGGCCGGGGGACGTGGTGGCCCTGCTCATGGACCGCTCGGTGTCCTTCGTCGTCTCGGCGCTCGCGGTGCTCATGGCGGGCGGCGCCTACCTGCCGCTCGACCGGCGTCACCCGCAGGACCGCCTGCGCTGGATGGTCGAGGACGCCGGTGCCGTCCTGCTCCTCACGGACGGTCCCGCCGCGGTGGTCGGCTGGGCCGGGGAGACTCCCGTCGAGGAGGTCGGCCCGACCTCCGGTCCCGTCCCGGCACCGCGACGGCTGCCCGACCCTCCCGCGCACCCCGAGCACCTGGCGTACGTGATGTACACCTCCGGCTCCACCGGCACGCCCAAAGGCGTGGCCAACACCCACCGCAACATCGTGGACTTCGTGACCGACCCCTGCTGGGACCCGCAGCGGCAGGCGCGCGTGCTGGCCTACTCCCCGCTGGGCTTCGACTCCTCCACCTACGAGCTGTGGGTGCCCCTGGTCCAGGGCGGCCGGGCGGTGGTGTGGAGCCCGGAGCACTTCGACGTCGCCGAGCTGAAGCACGTGATCGCCCGGAACGAGGTGACCGCCGCCTACTTCACCACGGCGCTGTTCGACACCATCGCGCACGAGGACCCGGCGGCACTCGCACCCCTGCGGGACGTGACGACCGGCGGTGACGTGCTGTCCGTCAGTGCGCTCCGCCGGGTGCGCGAGCACTGCCCCGGCACCACGGTCGTGCACGCCTACGGCCCCACCGAGACCACCGTCTTCTGCAGCCTCCAGCCGTTCGCCCCGGACTTACGCGGAGCGCTGCGGCTCCATCTCGGCACACCCATGCGTCACACCGGCCTGTACGTCCTGGACGACACCCTGCGTCCGGTGCCACCCGGCGGTACGGGCGAGCTGTACGTCAGCGGATCCCATCTGGCCCGCGGCTACGTGGGACGGCCCGGGCTCACGGCCCAGCGGTTCCTGCCTGATCCGCAGGGCGCGCCGGGCAGCCGGATGTACCGCACCGGCGACCTGGCCCGCAGGGAGTCCGACGGCACCCTCACCTTCGCCGGCCGAGTCGACCGGCAGGTGAAACTGCGGGGCTTCCGGATCGAGCCGGCCGAGATCGAGGCCGCTCTCGTCGCCCTCCCCGAGGTGGCCCGTGCCGCGGTCACCCTGCGCGAGGACCTGCCGGGCGGACGCGGGCTCGCCGCATACCTGGTCCCAAGGGACCGGACCCGCCAGGCCGTCGACGTCGACGAGGCCAGGCACCACCTGTCCAGGCTGCTGCCGCCGTACATGGTGCCCTCCGCGTTCACCGTCCTGCACGAACTGCCCCTGACCGTCCACGGCAAGGTGGACCACTCGGCGCTGCCCCGCCCGGCCGCATCGGCGGAGCAGGGCCCGGCCCCCCGCACCCCGCTGGAGGAGAAGCTGTGCGGGCTGTTCTCCGAGATCCTCCAGTGCCCGCCCGTCGGCGTCGACGACAACTTCTTCCAGCTCGGCGGCCAGTCCCTGCTCGCCATCCGGCTCGGCGCCCGTATCCGGGAGACGACCGACCACGCGGTGACGATCCGTGATCTGTTCCGGTATCCGACCGTCGCCCGGCTGGCCGCCCACCTGACCGCAGACACCGCAGCCAACCGGGAGACATGATGGCCCTGCTCGACTCGCCCCTGCGCGCCGGCCCGATCCACGTCGACGGCGACCGCCTGACGGACCGCCTGGGGAAGCTGCGCACGTTCGGCGGCACCACCGACGGCGGTGTCACCCGGCCCGCTTTCACCCCGGAAGACCTGCGCGCCCGGGAGACCACGGCCGGCTATCTGCGCGAGGCCGGCCTGCGGGTCCGGGTGGACGCGGCCGCCAACCTCATCGGCACCGCGCCCGGCCGGCGTCCCGAACTCGGTGCCCTGGTCCTCGGCTCCCACCTGGACACCGTCCGGGGCGGCGGGGCCTACGACGGGGCGTACGGCGTGATGGCGGCCGTCGAGGTGGTGCAGAGCCTGCGCGACCGGCGCGTGGAGCTCGAACACCCCGTGGCCGTCATCGCGTTCGCCAACGAGGAGGGAACCCCCGACACCTCGCCCATGTTCGGCTCCCGGGCGGTGGCCGGTCTGGTCGACGAGCGGGAACTGAACGCGCGCACCGCGGACGGCCGTCCCTTCTCCGAGACCCTGGACGCCGCGGGCGGCGACAGCGCCCGGATCGGGCGTGCCCGCTGGCCGCACGGGTCGATCGCCGCCTTCCTGGAGGCCCACATCGAGCAGGGTCCGATCCTTGAGCGCGAGGGCGCCCGGATCGGTGTCGTGGAGGGCATCAGCGGACGCCAGACCGTTGAACTGGTGGTGCGGGGAGCGGCCGGCCACGGCGGAACGACACCGATGGACGCCCGCCGTGACGCCCTGGTCGCGGCCGCGCAGGCCGTGCTGGGGGTGCGCGAGCTGGCCGGGCCGTCAGGGGTGGTGCGGGTGGCCACCGTCGGCCAGTGCCGGGTGGTGCCGGGTGCCTGGAACGTCATCCCCGGCGAGGCACGCCTCCAGATCGATCTGCGGGACCTGGACGGTGCGGCCATCGACGAGGGACTGGCCCGCCTGCGCGCCCTGTCGGACCGTATCGCCGCCGACACCGGTACGACGATCACCCTCTCGCCGCAGCAGCGGGTCACGCCCACGCGGTGCGACGAGCGGTTGCGGAAACTGGCCGTCGACGCCGCGGACTCCCTCGGCCACGCGCACCGCAGCCTGCCCAGCGGGGCCGGGCACGACGCGCAATGGATGTCCCGGGTGGCTCCGAGCGGCATGGTCTTCGTACCGAGCAGGGGCGGGGTCAGCCACGTGCCCGAGGAGTACACCGCGCCCGAGGACCTGGTCGCGGGCGCCGACGTACTGCTCAACGTCGTGCTGGCAGGCGACCGGGAGTTCCGCCCGGAGGGCTGAACGCGCCACGTGACGGACGGGTGCCGGGGCTCTGCGCCCCGGCACCCGTCCGTCATGCCCGTTTGCGTCCGTGCGGCCCGCTGCCGTCAGCGCAACAGCGACCGCACATCAGGGCGGGCCGCACCGGCCGTCTCGCTCAGCCGCCGCAACGCCTCCAGCGTCAGATAGGGATGGTTGCCGTGCGAGGCCCGGCCGCCGAGCGCGACCTCCGGCGGCAGGCCCGGATCACCCAGCCCACTGATCACCAACGCGGCCTCGGAGAAGTCGTCGTGGACGGTGAGCCTCGTGGGCGTCACCACGCACGTCATGCCGGAGGCCATCGCCGACAGCAGGCCGTTGCGGGTGTCCTCGATCACGACACAGCGCTCCGGGCGCACGCCGATCGCCGTGGCCGTGGCGTCGAACACGTCGGGCGCCGGCTTCTTGCGCCGTACGGATTCACCGGTGATCAGGGTGAGCCGGGACGCGAGTTCCGTCCCGAGCGCGGCCTCGACCAGGGTGCGCACCGAGTCCCGGGCGCCCGCCGAGGCGACGGCCACCCGCCACCCGGCCCGCAACGCGTCCTCGGCGAGGCGGCGCACGCCCGGCCGTGGCGTGACGTTCCCGGCCTTGAGCGACTCCACGTATATCTGCGTCTTGCGCCGATGCCAGGCGGCGATGAGCCGCTGCCACTCGGCCGGGTCGGAGGGGACGTCGAAGACCGTGCGGAAACGCGGATCGTCCCGCAACAGGTTGAGGCGTTCCCTGCCCCCCGACACCCGCAGCGCGCGCTGGTACTCGGCGTCGCTCCAACGCCACGGAATGCCCAGCTCCGCCCACACCTGGTTGAAGGCACGCAGATGCCTCTGGATCTCGACGTCCACGATGACGCCGTCACAGTCGAAGATCAGCCCGCGTTTCATCGGCTCTGCCCCGCACTGCCGAGCACCTCGGCGTAGTGGCGGCACAACGCACCGATCCGGCCGTGCGCCGCGCTCACCAGGTCGAGAGGTTCGGTGCGGGAGGCCTGGACGAACGCCTGCACGGCCGCCACGTACGTCTCCTTCAGCACGGACGACAGATTGACCTTCGTCACGCCGCTGTCCACGGCTTTGCGCAGACACGCGTCGGACAACCCGCTGCCGCCGTGCAGGACCACCGGCACCCGCGCGGAGAGCTCTCGTGCCCGCCCGTAGTCCACGGCGGGTTCCTCGGTGTGCATGCCGTGCCGGGTGCCGAGATCGGGACTGAAGCAGTGGACGCCTGTCCTGTCGAGAAAGGAGAGGGTGCTGTGGTGCTGCGCCTCGGTGTCCTCGGCGTTCTGGGAACTCGGGTCGTCGACGCGCCTGATGCGCTCGAATTCCCCCTCGATCGCGGCTCCTCGCCTTTCGGCCTCCTCGACGACACGCCGGGTGGCCCGCACCCCTTCCTCGTACGGGAGGTGCGAGCTGTCGAAGAGGGCGGAATGCCAGCCGCTGTCGAGGCAGGAAAGGAGGAACGCCGGCTCTCCGCAGTGGTCGAGATGCAGAACGGCCGTCGTGCCGTGCAGTTTCCTCTTGGCCTCGAACGTGGCGCGGAGGAGTTTCGGGCTCCAGAATCTCGCCGTACGCACCGATACCTGCACGACGACCGGAGAACGGGCGAGGGCGGCTGACGAGAGCACGGAATCCATGCTCAGTTCGTCGACGACATTGAACGCGGGAAGGGCGTATCCGCCCGATGAGGCATTGTCGAGCAACTCACGCAGCCATGCGACCGGCATGTCTCTCTTCTCTTCGTCGGTGAAGCCGAACGCGGTGAGCGGCACGGACGCGCCTGCGTTTCCTGCACACGTCGGCCACGGGTGCGGTACGCGGATGTCAGTCGTAGTCGATCCAGTCGATGCACTCGATCTCCGCTACGAGGTCCGCGAGTCGGTCATGGGTCGCGGCGGTGCCCAGCACCGCGGCCACACCGCCGTCCGTACCGTCGCGCCAGTCGGCGCTCGCGCCGGGACGGGTCGTGATGGTGACGCGTTCGACCTCGGGCCGCTCACGCAATGCGAACAGGCCCTCCCGGACCTCGCGCACGCGGTGGGCGGTCACCGGGGGCATCACCAGGTAGTGGAAGGCGACGGCTTCGGCGGATCGCGCGGCCGCCGGGGCGGGCGGCCTGCCCAGCGCGGCCCTGACGGCCGTGTCGGCGGGGTCCGCGGTGGCCGAGCGGACAGCCAGGTCATCGACCCACCCGCCGAGCCGGCCGTTGACCTCGATCACCCTGGGACCGGCGGGCGTCAGCTTCAGTTCCACGTCGGCGATTCCGGTGCGGATGCCGAGTGCGCCGACCGCGCGGCAGGCGAGATCCTGTGCGGCGGTCAGCTCGGCCTGCGGCACCGTCGACGCCTGTCCGTAGCCGCCGCGCTCGCGATACGGCTCGGCCAGGGCGAACTTGCTGGTGACGAAGAGCGGCCGGACGTCCTCGCCGTCGGCCACACAGTCGACCGCGAGGTAGTCGCCCCAGGGGGCGTCGACCGGGCGCCCGACGAGGAGTTCCTCCACGATGGCGGTCCGGGGCGGCGATGCCGTGCCGTCGAGGATGCGGGCGACGGCGTCCGCGCATTGTGCCTCGGTGGTGACCGAGACCGTGTGCTTGCTCGCGGCGCCGGTGGTCGGCTTGACGATCGCGGGCAGACCGACCCGGTCGAGTGCCGCGCCGACCTCCTCCACCCGGGTCACCTCGTGGAAACGGACCGAATCGACACCCTGCTCGGCAAGTCTCCTCCGCTGGAGGTCCTTTCTGGTGATGGCTCCGACGTCGTCGAGCGAGTGATAGGGAAGCTCCAGAAGATGTGCCAGTCGCGCGGTCGGCACGATCATTCCCTCGCTGAAAGTGACGATGCCGGAGGGTTTGAAAGGCTCCAGTGCCGCCACGATCTCCGAGTCGTCGAAGCCCGTCGTGTCGATGACCGACCCGACCATTTCCAACGCGGGTGTCATTTCCCGAGCATGTTCCGAGCCGGTGGTGACGAACACGACATCGGACTCGTTCTGCTCGGCGGCCTCGGCCAGCCGGACCGGAGAAAGGCTGCCGTAGTCATAAGTGACCAGTAATGATGCATCCTTTGGCATACACCCACCTCAAGGTCGGTACGTACGCATCGCATTAAAGAATGCGGTACGCAGCCGTCGTGGGCGGCAGTCCGCACGGCAGATGGGTCGGCAGATGGGGGAACAGCCGCAGGGCTTCGCCACGACTGCGAGACAGGTCGAGGTTCACTCAGGGGCGACGCAGGCGTACAGCGGCAGCGGCCTCATGCCGTGGCGTTCCTTCATCGGCCGGTTGCTCCGGCCCCCCTCCACCCATTGCTTGCCCGCCTCGACGGCGGCGCGGATCTCGGTGGCCCACAGGAGGTAGTTGGGGCTGAAGCTGTGGACGGTGGCGTCGCTGGTCCCGCCCACCCACATGTGCAGGCGCTGGTCGTCCAGCAGGACCACCGCGGCCGCCAGTGTCCGTCCGGGCACGTCGACGCGCACGACACGCGCATGGTCGCCGAGGGCCATGACGAAGTCGATGAAGGCGCTCTCGGGATACATGTCCGCGCTGCCGTACTTGGCCGCCGTGCGGCGGGTGAGATCGCAGACGGTGCGCAGGAAGTCCGGCCGGGGGGATTCGACGGACGCCGTGACCCCGGCATCGGCCGCGCGCCGCATGTACTGGCGGATCGTGCGACGCGTCCTGGGTCCCAGGGTCGCGAGATAGTCGTCGTACGTCGCCACACCCTGGAGCGGGAGTTGGAAGCGGGTGACGATCGGGGCCACCCGCCACCCCTTGCGGCGGGCCGCACCGAGCAGCGGGTCACCCTCCGCGACGCTGACGAGGCCCGTGGCTCGTGCGCCGTCCCGGTTCCCCAGCTCCGCCAAGGCGTCCAGCATCGCCGCGAGCACCCGGTCGCGGTGTTCCGTGTTCGTCGCAAGCACCGGGACACGTGTGTCGTAGCAGTACCAGTTGTGTCCGAGGAGCGCCGTGCCGTTCGCTTCGGGGATGCCGACAGCCTGGAGGAAGCCGTACGGGTCGCCCTGTTTGTCGAGGTAGCACGGCAGCACGGCGACGATCCGCCCGGCGTCGACGGCCGTCAGATAGCGGACGGCGGCGTACGGGCTGAGCGGACTGTCCTGGTAGGCGCGCAAGTACGCGGGGGAGTAGTGGACGGGGGCGCCGGCCGAGGCCACCACCCGCTGCCACTGTGCGGTGTCGAGGCTCTTAACGGACTCGTGTACCTCGACCCGGACTTGAGACGTGCTCATGCCGTGTCCCCCTCGTGCGTCCGTCCCGCTCCCGTCGCTGCCGAGCCGTCCGCCCCGAGCACGGCTGCGCCGCCCTCCTCGATCCAGCCGGCCGTGGCCATCGCCGCCAGGAAGCGTTCCCCGAAGCCTGCCGTTCTCGGGCGGACACCGGAGTCCAGTTCAGCGATGAGCATCGCGGCCGCGGCGTCGGCGTTGCCGTCGATGCTTTGGGCGAGGGCCATCGCGGCGGCATAGCAGCCGCCGCGGTCCGCGGTCAGCTCTTGCAGGAGCCACCGGCGGTCCTTCTCCGTCATGGCTGCCATTAGCGCTCGAAGGTTGAAGGGGCCGGGCCAGTTTCTGCGCAGGGCCGGGCCGCGAGGTGACGGCGGTCGCTGTTCCGCGAGACCGTCGTCCGAGGCGGATGACAGGGTGCGGTGCAGCCCGGCAAGGAGTTCCGCCTGTCCGTCGAGGATGCGCGGGTTCGCGCCGAGGGGGCGCAGCGTGTGCAGGGCGTCCCGGCCGTAGTGCCAGCGGCGGGTGAGCCGGGCGACGGCCCACCGTTCAGGGTCCGGCCCGTCGGCGGGCGGCAGGCAGGCGGTCATACGCCGGGCCGTCCAGCGGGTCAGGAGTCGGGCGATGAGGTCGGCGTCGCGTTCGTCGGCCGTCGCCACGACGGCGGCCGCGGACGCCGCGATCGCTGCGGACCTTTGCAGCTCCTGCGGATCGACCTTGTCGATCGAGTCGGCACCGGAGTGGTTGAACCGGTCGGGCCAGTGCCCCAGTTGTACGGCGGGGCAGCCGATCGCCCGGTCGGCGAGGATCGCGTGGTCGGAGGCGCCGACGAAGGGTGTCGTACGCCAGGCCCAGGTGTCGCAGCCGACGGCACCGCTGTAGGAACGCGCGGCGGGCGGAAGGGCTCGCACGCATGCTTCGACCAGGGCGTTGGCGTAGTGCGGGAGGTACTCCGGGGCGTACTCGACGATCAGCGGGCCGCCACAACGGCGTTGGTCCTCACCCACCATGTCGAGGTTGACCGCCATCGCGGGGAGCTGTCGGATGCCTTCCTCGACCGCCTGGTGGACGTAGGCGGCCAGGCCCACGAACTCCGGTGCCCATACGAACCGGACGGGACGACGCAGCGGCCGTGCCGCCAGCGCGCGCCCGGCCGCCAGTGCCGCGGCGACACCCGAGGCGTTGTCGTTGGCCCCCGGGGCCGGATGGCACAGGTGGGCGCTGAGCAGACACGCGTCGCCTGCTTCCTCCCGGCCGGACGGGGTACGGGCGACCACGACCGGCATCCGCCGGGGACCGGTGTCGACGTCGACGAGCACCCGGGCCCGGATGCCCCGCCGGTGCGCACGCAGGAGCTCGTCCAACTGGGCTGGGAGCACGCTGAAGCCGAACAGGCAGCTGCCGCCGGGCAGTTCGACGCGGCCCGACTGCTCGATGCCGTCGGCATGGACCGTCACGCAGAACCCGCGTGCCTTCTCGGCCTGCATCCGCGTGAACAGATCGGCGCCGAGGCCGGCCGCCGGCCCGACGAGGACGAGTGCGCCCGGCGGCCAGCGGGAATCCTGCGGCACCGCGAGCGGCACCTCACCCTCCGCAGCCGCCGAGTTCGCGGCGAGGGCATAGGGCTGTGCCGGGTAACTGACAAGCGGGGGAGCGCCGTTGAGCGACAGATGCGCGGCGCGTGGTGTCCAGGACGAGGGAGCGGTGTACGTCCACCACGCGGTTCTGCCGTCCGCGGGCAGACTGAGCACCTCGATGTCGGCCAGCCCCACGCGCTCCGCCTCGCCCGCGACGAACTCGGCCGCCTCGGCGATCCCCGCCGATCCCTGGTAGCGGTCCCATCCGGCCAGCCGGGCCACCCATCCCATCGCCTCGACGGCGTCGATCTCGTGGTGGATGCCACCGACCAGACCGCTCAGGCCGCCTGGACCACTGAGGCTGTTCGAAAGGCCCGGAGAGCTCACCTCACCGAGGTCACGCATGCAGTCCGCCCCGGGTGAAAGCCGCACGGAAGGCCGTCAGCCGAGCGTCCGACAGCGGAACGGAGATCTTGAAGATCGAGCCACTGCCTTCCGCGTCCGACAGCTCCCGATCAGCACCACCTGCATCCCGCGGGCGGCGACTTGCGACCTGCCTTCCTGAGCCCTGCATGTCCTGCCCCTGTACCTCTTTGACACGGAGCCCGAACCGCTCAAGCACGGCTCTGCCCGCGTCGTGCGCCGGTGCGGTCACCCATGGCAGACAGGTATCTCCCTCCGTCACCGCGAGGCCCGCACCCCGCAGCAGCGTCGTGACTTCCGGTTTCACCTCGGCGATCCTGGCTCGCAGGCCGGCGAAGATGTCGCCCTGCGCCAGCAGGCGGAGGGCGACCGTCAGTCCGAAGCCGCTTGCGCCCAGCGGTGGCAGGACTTCCCGCAGCCGCCCGGTCAGCACGGGCGCGGCGACCGCGAACCCGACCCTGAGCCCGCCGCAGCAGTAGCCCTTGGACATGCTGCGCAGGACGATCAGGTTGTCGTGCTCGGCGACCGCGGGGACACAACTGGCGTCCGGCCCGGCGTAGACGGCGTAGGCCTCGTCGAGGACCACCGTCGTGCCGCGTGCGCGGGCGGCCCGCGCGATCTCGTCCAGCGTCTCTCTGCCGTACAGGTCCCCGGCGATCGTCGGGCGGTCGAGCACGAGGACCGAAGGGGCGTGCCGGTCGAGGTCGGCCGTCAGATTCCCGGGCCGGGTCACGATCGCCTCACTGCCCAAGCGCGCGGCCCAGCGCGGCAGGTCGGGGTGCCCGCCGCTCAGGTACAGCACGGGACCCGGCTGGGCCAGGGCCGCGCACGCGTGCAGCAGACCGGTGGCTCCGGTCCCGGCTGTCACCGTGTCCGGGGGCAGTTCGAGGCCGAAGTGTTCGGAGAGCACCGGCGCGGCCTGTGCGGCGGCGTAGGGGTCGGTCACGTGATAGGCCCGTGCGACGCCGGAGCTGACTGTCCGGAAGGCGCGGTCGACCGAGGGCTGGACGAAGTCGATCTCGTCGGGCGACCAGCGCAGGTCCACGAGATCCCCGGGAACGACCGCGTCCGCCGGTCCTGGCGCCGCGGGTTCCGTGCGCCTTCCGGCGGGGGGCTCTTCCCACCTCTTGATCGCGGTGGTGTCTGCGGCCTGGGGATTGCGGGCCACGAACTGCACGTAGCGAGTCGTGAGTGCGGCTTGGCGGCCGACGGTGAAGTCGGCGTCGGCGCGCTCGATCTCGAAGCCGGCGCGGACCAGCAGGTCCCGTACCTCGGCGGGCTGGTAGAGCCGAACGTCATCGTGGACGATCACCGGTTCCGCGTCCCCGCGCCGCACCTCGATCGAACCGGTGCTGCGGCCGCACACCACGCGGTAGTCACGGCGGAAGACGGCCAGCAACCCCTCGGTCTCGAAAGTGGCTTCGGGTACGTAGTGGCTCGCGATCGTCAGGACGTTGGAATGGTCGAGCACGAGGAGCCCGCCGGGGACGAGCGCCCGGCGGGCCTCCCGGAGCAGCCTCAACTGCTGGGCGTCACTGCCCCAGCCGAAGGACTGCACACAGACGATCGCGTCGAACTCGCCCACCGGCCAGCTCTGTTCACGCAGCAGGTCGAGGTGCAGCCACTCCACCTCCACTCCGGCCGCGGCCGCCGACTGCGCGGCCTGCCGCAGGGCCCACGCACCCACGTCGACACCGGTGACGCGGAACCCCCGCCCTGCCAGGGCCATCGCATGCCGGCCCGTACCGCAGCCCAGGTCGCCGACGCGTCGAGGACGTCAGCCAGGTAGTCGGCCTCCGCAGTCGTGCGCTCGGCGGTGTACTCATGGGCCGCCACCGCCCAGAACTCCTCACCGAAGAAGTCCTGGTACCAGGAACGGTGTGCGTCGCCGCCCCGTGCCCCAGGGGTCATACGGCGTCCGCCCGCAGCGCCTCCTGCCGGTGGAGGAAGCCGCAGACGTCGCAGAGGCCGGCGGGGTTGGGCATGCCCTCCATGAGGAGGTACCTGCCCTCGCAGACCCGGCACACGTCGTCCACCACCGGCAGCAGGCTGCGCTGCACGTTCTCGAAGGCGTTGAACAGGTAGTAGTCGATGCCCGGCCACAGGTCGTACAGGTGGTCGGCCATCGCATAGGCCAAGGAGCGTTCGTCGGAGCCGGTGGTGAAGCGGCCCGGGGCGCCCTGCCGGTTGAGCTCCGGCGCGACGAGTTCGAGGTAGAGGGTCAGTTCCTTCTTGGTGATCCGGTAGAGCGGGAAGACGTACCGCAGATCGCCCAGTTCCCGGACGGGAATGCCGCCCATCCGGTAACCGGTGGTGAACCAGGTGACCATGCTGGCCACCAGGTCGTCGGCGTTGAAACCGAAGGCGACGACCGAGGCTCCGGCGCGCCCGGCCTCCCGCTCCAGCATGCGGCGCAACACCTGGTGACCGATCACCATGTTCATGTTGCGGTGCTCGCCGGCGACGACTCTGTTCATCACGTCGACGAACGGCTCGCGCAGCTTGAACAGTTCGGCCACGTCGTCGGCGGTCACGATCGTGTGATCCAGGCCGAGTCCCTCGCAGGCGTCCAGCGCGATCTGGAAGGTCGCCGGCTCGTCCCAGTCGGGCAGGCCGGTGATGGTGACGGCGGTCATCTCCGTCTCGGGCCAGCGGCCCCGTGTGCGTTCGAGCAGCTTGAGGTAGGCGACGCTGTCCCGGCCACCTGACAGCCCGATGACCGCGCGGTCCCCGGCCCGCATGGTGCCACCGGCGACGATGCTCTGGACGAAGGTCTCCTCGACGTACTGCACGAACGTCTCGGCGGTGAGCTGCTCGGTGCGGCGTTCCAGGGTTCCGCCGTGGTCGAACAGGACGGACTTGGAGTACACGGGATCCGGCGCGGCATAGACCTGCTCCTTGGGCTTGCGCAGCACGTCGAGGTCGTAGTGGCGCACCTGCCGGACCTCGACGACCTCGTCGGCCTCGACGACGACCGCGGATTCGGGGATCACCGTCCCGTTCCGGTAACAGAGCACCGCGTTGGCCGGGATGCCGTGCAGACGCAGGACATCGAGGAGCTTCTGACCCGGTACTGCGTGCAGGGTTTCCGAACCACCGGTCTTGTTGCGGAACACGACCGTGCTCACGGCATCTCCTGTTCGTCTGGGCGGAGTTGGGGCCTATGTGTCCTGGGCGAGCGGTGCGTTCCAGGCCGCGAGGGGGACGAGCATCTCGTCGTCGCTGAGGGAGCCGTGCTCCCAGGCGACGGTGGGGTCGGGCACGGGGAAGGCCGCGGAGGTGGCGAGGGCGACCACCGCGCCGATGCGCTCGCGGACGGCGGGCGTCGCATCGAGCAGCCCGCGTGCGTCCAGGTCGTCGGGGGTCAGGACCAGCGCGTGGTCACCGAGTGCGTCGCCCAGGGCGGCGGCGAGCTTCCCCTCGTGCCCGGGCAGGGGGTACATCCACCGGACGCGGCCGGCGCCGCCGCTGGGCATCCGGCAGTGCGCGGGGGAGTCCAGCCGGGCCCAGGCATCCAGGAGCCCGGCCTGCGGTGCGACCGGGACCTGGCCGTGGTCGGCGTGCGCGAGCACGCTCCATCCGGCGTCGGCCCAGCGGCTCGCCGCCGTGTCCAGCAGCCGCAGGGACGCGTGCAGGCGGTCGTCGTAACCGTGCATGTGGATGTGGTCGTCGAGGTTCACGTACGCCCACACCAGGAACGGCACCTCGGACGGATGCCTGAGGACGGCTTCGACCTCGCGCACGGTCCTTTCGACAACGGCGACGGAATCGGTGTCGAGTACCGTCGCCGGCGACGGCACGACCTGGGCGCCGTGCAGCAGCGCCGCGGCCCACTCCCCGGTCAGCCGCTCGAGTTCGGCGCCGACCACGAAGGCGTCCCCGCCCGCCTCCACGACGCGGTCGAAGAGGGTGGTACCGCCGTGCAGCAAGGGTTTCCCGCACGGTGGGCAGGGGCCGAAGGCGTACGTGTCGCCGCTGACGAGGTGGGTGACGCAGTCGGCTCCCGGCGCTCGGTACACCATGCCGAGGGCGCCGTGCCGGGAGGGCGCCGCGCCGGTGACGGCGGTCAGCCAGGCGGTGGTCGAGGTGCTCGGGAACGTCGAGCGCAACGGGCGTGTCCTGGCGTGGGCGAGTGCCGCCTCCGCGACGCCGTACGACAGGCCGTCGAGGGCCAGGACGCACAGTCCGCAGGGTGCGGCGCTCAGGCACCGTTCGACGATCTCGGGCACCGCACGCAGGCCGGCGGACGCTGTCGCACGTCCGCCGACACGGGACGCCGTGCTCAGAAGTTCGGCACGCAGTCGGTGCAGGTGGTGCGGAACTTGCTGACGTGCACCGCCTGACGGTCCGTGATCATGCGCTCGATGAGGCGCGGCAGCAGCATCACCGGCGCGGGTGTCGAGGTGGTGGTCGTCTTCGGTGCGGGTTGTGGAGCTGTTTGCATGGTTCCTCCTGCTCATTGGACAGCGCGAGAGAAAAGTGCGAAACAACTTTCAACTTTTGCGCGAACAGGTCAACACACGGTGAGTTGGTCTGTCAATACCGGCCGGTTTTATAATCACGCCAACTCCTGCTTTATTCAGGGAAGTTGACAAAACGGCAACAATGAAAACCCCGCGCGACGGAGGCGACGGCAGCCGTCATTCGACAAAGATCAGAGATTCCGCCTGCGCGACGATCTTTTCCGGTACGGGTGGGTTCATCAGCGTGTCGACATAGCGCTCGGCGTCCGGGTCCGCGGCCAGGCGGGCACGGGCGACGGCGTCCGAGACGTCGTAATGGGTGGTCCTCAGCTGGACGTCGGGGCCCAGCAGGGCCCAGTACGCGGTACCCGGCTCGGCCGAGTGGTACGGCAGCCCGACGCTGCCCGGGTTGACGCTGCGCAGGCCCGCCACCACGCGGTCGAACTGGAGGTGCGTGTGCCCGGTGACCAGGACGCGGGTGTCGAGAGCGGCGGACAGGCTGGTGAACCGCTCCGAGGGCGTACCCGGGGTGACCAGTTCGTGGTCACTGCGCGGTGAGCCGTGGCAGAAGTGCACCGGGCCGAGGCCGTCGATCTCGACCACGACGGCGAAGGGGACGCGGGTGAGGAAGCCGATGGCCTCGGGCGAGTGCTGGGCCGCGATCCACGACTGACGGGGCGTGCCGGCCACCCGCTCGGCCGTGCCGATCTCGGCGGCGTACCGGTCGGCGTTGCCCCGCACGCACAGGGCACGCTCGCCCAGCGCGAGGATGCGCTCGTACGTCTCCTGCGGTTGCGGGCCCCACGTCAGGTCGCCCAGGAGGACGACGAGGTCGGCCGTCGCGACATCCGGCTCGGCCAGCACGGCTTCGAAGGCGGGGATGTTCGCGTGGATGTCGGAGAGCACGGCGACGCGTGCCACCGGCCCGTACCGGTGCACCGGGCCTTCCCAGCTCGCCGGTCCGTACAGCGTGACCCCGTCCTGCGTCGAGTCGTCCATCGGTGATCTGGCCTTTCCGGGCGGTCCTGGGCGGTCCTGGGCGGTCCTGGCGCGGGATGAGCGGGCAGGGGCGGTCACTGGTCCGCGGCGACGGAGGCGGCGGGCGTGGTGACGTGAGCGGGCGGCTCGGCGGTCGTGGAGTTCTTCGTGCCCTGGGCAACCGGTGCGGCGTTCGTGGACCGGGCGGTCCGGGGGTGGTTCAGCCGCGTACCGGGAGGCGGGCCGATCAGCGCCGTGCCCTCGGACGGCAGGCCGTCCACCAGTTGCGCGGCGAGCACTATGCGGTCCCACAGCGGGAGCCCCCCGTGGTCCTCGGCCAGCTCTTCCACCCGGGCGAGGAGCTCCATGGAATCGGTGCTCGCCGGTGACGTCGAGCCGGGTGGCGGCGTCAGGGGGAGGGCCGGATGGGCGGCGCAGAGCCGGCGTGCGGCAGCGACCACGTCGAGGGTCCGTCCGGGGGACGGCTCGCCCTCCAGCATCGCCCATGCCCCCTCCCGGCGCCTCGCGGGCAGCAGGACGCCCATCTCGCGGATCAGATCGGCGGCATCGTCCGGCGCGTGCAGGAAGTTCAGGCACATGAGCTCGCAGCCGAGCGCGCCGCGCAGTGACGTGCCGCCCGTGTCCCGGTTCTTGGACGATCCTTTGAGTTCGCCGAGCCGTTCGGCTGCTGTCCCGCCCGTCCGCTGCGGACCGTGGGTGTCGTACAGCGCGACGAAGAGACAGGGCGGTCCCGACTCCAGGATCATGTCCACGGCCCGGATGACGGCCAGCGGCGCGGCGTTGATCTGGTAGCGCCACAGCTCGCGGCAGACGCGCGCGTCGACCCGGACCTCCAGTGCGCCGAGCGGCTCGAAACCGTGACCGGCCAGCAGGTCGAGGGCGGGCTCGATGCGGCGTCCGACGACGGCATCGGGCTTGAACATGACGAAGGTGGTACGGCCGAGCGTCCGCTCGTTGTCGCGCGCGTCCCGCCCGTCCAGCAAAGCGGCCATCTCGCGGAAGTAGACGTCGTCCGGATAGGTCCGGCGTCGTACCGGGTCGCGGGTGAAGGGGGCTTGCAACCACTGGTCGACGGCCATGATCCTCCGACTCTCCGCTCGGCCGAATCCTGTGCACCCATGGGGCGACTCGCGCCAACTGGGCTTCACGCGCAGCGATTTGCACCGTTGTCATGCGGCATCCGGAGCAATACGCTGAGGCTAACTTCCCATACCGAACACATCAAGGAGGGCCCCATGAGCGTCGCCTTCAAGAAAGTGACGGTTCGCCCGAAGCCGGGCAAGTAAGCGAACGGTGTCGATGCGATCGGGATCCGCTCGACCGGATTTCCGGTGAAGATCCTGATCGCGTCCTCCGCTTCTCGTCCCGATATTTCGCCTTCATTCGATTCGCGTCGCTCTTCCGAACCCAACCAGAACTCGCTCACCAGGGCGGTGTCCGCGGTGACTGAAGCAACGACCGGTATCGAGGTAACGACCGACACGGTGCTCGCCTTGCTGGAGGCCGGGCCGCGGGCTGCTCGTGACACCGTGCTGCGTACGGCTCGCGACGGTCGGCACAAGCTCGCCGGCACCCTGCTGAGCCTGTGGGCCGCTGACGGTGAGCAGCTCACGGACGACGAGGCGGTCGAGCTACGGCTGGCCGAGGAGCGCGTGGAGAGCTACCGCCGGATCTGGAAGCGGCTCCAGGAACACGCGCCCGATGCCTTCCTTCTGAAGGGGGCGACGATCGCCGCCCTCTACCCGCCGGGAGTGCTGCGCTCGGCGGGCGACCTCGACGTCATCTGCCCTCGCCACGCCGATCTGTGGGCCTGTGCCCGCCATCTGTCCGACACCGGCTGGGAGTTGGAGGCCTTCACCGTGGGGCCCGCCCACCCTGGCGACACCGTGTCCCCCCACCTGGGCGCGGAGTTCCGCAAGCCGGCACCCGGACCGGGCCAGGACCCTTTTGCCGTAGGGCTGTTCACCGCCGAGATCGTCACGGACGTGCACGGGCCGGCCCGGCAGCTCGCGCGCCCGCCGGGTTCCCTGCTCGCCGCGAGCACCGTCGCCCTGGTGGCCGAGCGGTGGGAACGCCCCTTCCGGTCCCGTGACTTGCTCGACCTGGTCCTGCTCCTGCGGGCGCTGGACGACCAGGGTGTACGACAGGTGCGCGCCGACCTCGACAAGGCCGGCCTGTGGCCGGAGTGGCGGGAGGCGATGCGCCGGGTCAACCGCCTCGGCTGGCGGCCCGCGATCGTGCTGCCGCACACCCGGGCGGCGGCAGTACGCGTACGGCTGCTGCGGTCGGCGCGTGCAGTGCTGCGCTGGAGCAACCCGGTGCGCGCGGTGGCCTTCGCCGCGCAGGCCGGCATAGAGGGCCGCGGGGGCCGCCTGTCCGCCCTCGCCTCCGACCTGGTGCACCGCCGGCCCGGTGCGCGACGACTGCTCTCGGCGGGGGTGCCGCTGTTCGGGGTGCCGTTGGGCGCCGGCGTCGGCACGGCTGCGAGCGGACCCGCCGGTGCTGATCCGGACGGCTCCATGGGCTCCATGGACGAAGCGCCGGACGCCGAGCCGGTCGAGCAGCTGCGGCTCGACGATGTCGGCCGGCATCTGGTCGCGCGGACCCCGCTGGGTTCCTTCCTGCTGGTGTCCGGCGCCGCCCGCGAGGAATGGCTGGAGGAGGCGGCCGGCCGGTCATCCGGCCCCTCAGCCGCACCCGAACCACTCGAGAAGAGGACCTCTTCGTCCGTGCGAACGGGAGCGTGATGCGCGACAGTGGCAATCGGTCGGACGGTGCGCATCTGGCCGTCGACACCCGGCGGCTGAGGCGGGAGTACCGCGCGCGGCGCGGCCCGGCGGTCACCGCCCTGGACGATGTCTCGATCGAGGTGGAGCAGGGGGAGGTGCACGGACTGCTCGGCCCGAACGGGGCCGGCAAGAGCACCCTGATGAAGATCCTCTCGACGGTGCTGCTGCCGACTTCAGGAAGCGCGTACGTACTCGGCCATGACCTGGTGACGGAGTACCGGCGGATCCGGCCACTGCTCGGCATCGTCTTCGGTGGTGAACGCGGGCTCTATCCGCGTTTGACGGCCCGTCAGAACCTGCGTTACTGGGCCGCGTTGTACGGCATGTCCACGAAGAAGGGCCTGGCCAGGACCGACGCGTTGCTCGACGAACTCGGCCTGGCCGAACGGGCCGACGACCGCGTGGAGACCTACTCGGTCGGCATGCGCCAGCGTCTGCATCTCGCCCGGGGAATCATCGGTGATCCGCGCGTCCTGCTGCTCGACGAACCCACCAACGGCCTGGACCCGCTGGCCGCCCACCAGTTGCGCGAGCTGATCCGGCGACTCGCCGGGGAAGGCCGGACCATTCTCCTCGCCACGCACGACCTGGCCGAGGCGGAAGTGCTCTGCGACCGCGTCACCATGATCAATCACGGCCGGGTGATCGCGGCGGAGGCGCCGAAGAACCTCGCGCGGCTGATGTCGCGGCAGGAACGCGTCCGGGTCCGCGCCGATGCCGGCCTGCTCGACCGGGTGCGCGCCCTGACCGGCGTACTTGGCGTGGAGCCGGCCGGCGATGGCACGGCGGTCATCTCCGTCGACGGTCAGGAGGCCGTCAGCACGGTGCTGGCCTTCGTGGTCGCCGAGGGTGTGACCGACGTACGCACGGAGCTGCCCGGTCTCGAAGAGGTCTACCTCCAGCTCGTTCACCACAACCAGCAGCGCAGCGTGGTGAACCGGTGACCCTGCTTGCCGCGGCCGGACGCTTCCAGGGCCGACTGGTGCTGACCCACCGCGACTACCTCATCGACCTGGTGCGCACACCCCTGCTCGCCGTCGTGTTCCTGCTGCTGATCCGGCACAACGACCGGCCGGACCTCCTCGCGTACGGGCTGCTCGCACCGGTGCTGATGGGTGTGTGGAGCATGGCGATGCTCATCTCCGGGGAGGTCGTCGACAGCGACCGGTGGCTCGGCACCCTGGAACTCCAGATCGCGGCGCCGGCCGGCTTCGCCAGGGTGGTGCTCAGCAGAGTCTGGGTGACCACGGCGATCAGTCTGCTGACCGTGGTGGAGGTCGCCGCCGTCGCGATCCTGGGCTTCGGCATCGTTCCCGACGTACCGCACCCGTTCGTCTTCCTGATGGGCCTCCTGGCCACCGCGGTCGCCACCGCCGGATCCGCCACCCTCATGGCCGCCCTGTTCGTGGCGACGCGCACCGCCCGCACCTTCCAGAACTCGCTGAGTTATCCGGTACTGCTGCTGGGCGGAGTGTTCACCCCCCTGGACCGGTTGCCGGAATGGACGCACCCGATCGGCCGGCTGCTCTACCTTTCCTGGAGCTCCGACCTGCTGCGCGACGCGCTGAACACGGCCCCCGTCACCTCGGCAGCCTGGCGCACCGGTGCCGTCCTCGGCCTCGGGCTGCTCACCGGGCTCGGCGGCCGACTGCTTCTCGGCAGGGTCGTACGGCTGGTGCGCGAGAACGGAACGGTGGGACTGGCATGAGCGCCACGGACGCCTCGGCCACCGCGACGGGCGACCATGCGCCCGCCGCATCGAGCGGCTTCGCTCGCCGTCTCCGGATACTGGGCTGGGCGGCACGCGCCGGAGCCGCCGACTACGGAACGGTCTTCACCTGGAAGACCTGGCTGCTCGGCTGGTTCGTGCGGATGCTCGCCCAAGTGCTGTTCTTCACCACCATCGGCGAACTGCTCGGCCCCGGCCAGGCCCGCTATCTGCTCATCGGCAACGCCGTGGCGCTGGTCGCGCTGCACGGCGTCTTCGCGACCGCCTCCACCACATGGGAACTGCAGAACGGCACCCTGCCGCTGCTGGTCGCCTCGCCCAGCAGCCCTTCGCTGGTCCTGCTCGGCCGGAGCCTGTTCTGGCTCCCGGACGGCGTGGCGTGCGGCCTCGGCGCGATACTCATTCTCGCGCCCGTCGCGGACCTCCATCTGAGCGTCGCCAGAGTTGCCCTGCTCGCCGCCCTCCTCGTTCTCGTCGCGACGACGAGCTACTGTCTCGGCCTGTTCCTGGGCTCCCTGGTGCTGACCGCTCCGGACCTGCGCAACGTGGTGTCGAACGCCGCGTTCACCGTGATGATGATCGTCTGTGGCCCCGAGGTCCCGGCAAGCGCCGTCGGTCCGCTGCTCGGCCGCATCGGCGACTTCCTGCCACTGACCCATGGCCTCCTCGCGATCCGTGAGGTACTGGCCGCGAAAGCGGGCGCCCACACCGCCGTGCTGGCGGGCTGGGAGACACTCATCGGGGCGTGCTGGCTCGCGGCGGCCGTCACGGCACTGACCTGGCAGGCCCGCCGCAGCCGTCGCGACGGGGCGGCCCTCTTCCTGACCTGACGCACCCGTGCCGGTGAGCCGCTGGGCGGCGAGGCTGACGCCAGTGCGGCCTGCCGGAGCCGGGTCAGCCAGGATGATGCCCTGTTTGTCGGCGACGACGACGTGGCCGCGCCTGCTGATGGCCGTGTCCGGCGGAGCACGAGCGGGCGAGGGGGCCTCCGGAGCGTGAACATGCGTGAGTCCCGGGAGGTCTGCTCTCTCCCGGGACTGTCGCGACACCTTACGGGGTGACGATGACGGAGTTGAACGGGGTGAGGTCGACGTCCGACCAGGAACCTTCATAGAAGGTCCAGTCGCACTCTTCGCCGTTCGATCCCCGGCACAGCAAAAACTTCCAGTCGTCCGTCTGATTGTTGAACACAGTGTGGACGCCGACCTGGTTGTAGAGCTTGTGAACCCCTCGGGACCAGTACTGGTCGGTCACGCCACCGCTGCTGTTGGGTCCCCCGTAGATGCACGCGGCGCCGGACGGACAGCCGGCGGGGGCCGCCGATGCCGGCGACGCCGACAATGCTCCCGTGCCGAGCGTCAACAACGCGGTTGCGGCTACCGCTACGACCCTTCTCCGGATCGGCGTACGCATCATGCATGCCTCCTCAATCGTTGCGGAACGGACGACGTGCGGCAGATCTGACGCCGGGGTGAGCCCGGCGCCTTGACGGACGGCGACACAGTGCCGGGCTGGCCCAAGTCACCGGAGTTGTGATTACCGGCCGTTGCGGAGCGCCAGCGGCTGTACGCGTAGGTGTGCGCGCTGGACCCAGGGACCCATGCGTAGTTGGACCAAGGGATCGGTCGGAGAGATGACGTGCGAAGAATGGACGACATCCGATGCTCGCATACCTCGACAGCCCCCTTCCGGGTGTCAACGTGGTGTGCCAGGCGAGTGCAGTCGAGCTGCAGAGGGGTGTCCCCTACGGAGGGCCGGACATGCCTCTGCAGCAGGCGGTGATCCGGGTGTGCAGGACTCAAGGCTGATGGTCTGGGAGTTGTGGCGCAGCGGCAGAACTGTGAGCGGTGTTCAGGTCTCCGGCCGGACTGGTCTCGCTGACGGTACGAGGGCGTCGACCGTTTGGCCGCCGCTTCCCGGGCGTCAGAAAGAAGGAGACCTCCGCGGTGCTCTGTCGTGTGCACAGCACGGATGTCTCCCTCCCCGTCGTGAACGGTGTCGGTGAGGCTGTGTCAGGCTCGCACGGGGAAGGCGGTGCAGCCATGTGTTTCGGCTACGGCCGAAATCCCGGTTGAATCGCCCTGCCCACCCGGCCGTCCAAGCACGGCGGCGCGTTCGTCTTGAACCCCCTGGGCACGGTCAAGTGTCCGCCGACACCTGTACGTGCGGGGGAGTGGACGGTCCGCCCGAGCGTGGCCGGCAGTCGTTGGAACCATGCCCGCGCGTGCGGAGCTGCCGGGGATCGGCCCCACGGCTGAGCACGAGATGAGCGCAGCAAGCAACTGCTTACGGCGCGGGCGCGGCGTTGGTCCCGACGCGGGCCGCACCAAGTCACGAGGCGCCGGCGCCTACCGTCGGCTTGATCAGCCGGACAGGTCCCGGCGGCCGGGCGCCCCCGCGCGTAGTCCGTCCATGACGATGTCCAGCAGGCGTGTCGCCTGGGGCTGCCAGTCGTCGTGCGGGGCGAGCTGCCACAGGCCGGCGATGGCCAGCATGAAGTCGTCGGCTGTGAGGCCGGGACGGATCGTGCCGGCTTCCTCGCAGGCGTGGAGCAGGAGGTCGGCAGCGTCGGTCACCGGGGTGTGGCCTGGTTTCGCCGCCTTGCCGGACGAGGTGCTCAGGGCCTGGCGGATCGCCTCCGCCAGGCCGGCCTTGGTCATCGCGAACTGCGCGAGGTGGTCCATCCACGCTCTTAGCGCGCGGTCGGGTTCCATGGTCTCCAGCAGCTCGGTCGCGCTGTCGGCGATCTGTTGTACGCCGTGGCGGTAGAGCTCGAGGACGAGGGTCTCGCGGTTGGGGAAGTTCCGGTAGAACGTGCCCTGGCCGACGCCCGCCTTCTTGGCGATCGTGCTCAGCGGGGTGTCGGCGGCCCGGGACAGCTCGGCGAGGGCCACTTCCAGAATGCGTTCGCGGTTGCGTTGCGCGTCCGAGCGCAGGTGCGGGTCGTTCCTGTGCCGCACGCGTCCTCCTCGCCGGCTCGTGTCCGAAAGCGGCCCTTGAGAACCGGACAGTTGTCCACTACCTTCGAGCCGATAGCGGACAGCTGTCCGCTTGAGTTCACTCTAGCGTCGGACTGACGCCCCGACGTGTCCGGGACACGTGAAAGAAGGCTGAACATGGCCCCAGCCCCCTCGTCGACGTCCAGCGACATCACCCTGAACATCAACGGGGAGAAGCACAGTCTGCCCGTCGACCACCGCACCACCCTGCTCGACGCCCTGCGTGAGCGCCTCGACCTGACCGGGACCAAGAAGGGCTGCGACCAGGGGCAGTGCGGAGCCTGCACGGTACTGCTCGACGGACGCCGGGCGGTGTCCTGTCTGCAACTCGCCGTGGCCGCCGACGGACGCGAGATCACCACCGTCGAGGGCTTGGCCGACGGCGAGCGACTGCACCCGGTGCAGCAGGCGTTCCTCGACCTGGACGGCTACCAGTGCGGCTACTGCACCCCCGGCCAGATCTGCTCGGCCATCGCGGTGATCGAGGAACACGCGGCCGGCTGGCCCAGTGCCGTCACCGACGACGTCCGCCCCGAGGCCGGACCACCACCGCTGAGCGCCGAGGAGATCCGGGAACGGATGAGCGGGAACCTGTGCCGCTGCGGCGCGTACGTGTCGATCGTCCAGGCCGTGGCCCGGGCGGCGGAAGCGAAAACCGAGGAGGCGGCGGCGTGAGGGAGTTCGCATACGACCGGGCCCTCGACGTCTCCGGGGCCCTGGCCCTGCTGGACGCCGACCCCGACGCCCGCTTCCTCGGCGGCGGCACCAACCTCGTCGACCTTATGAAGACCGGCGTCGAGCGGCCCACCCGCCTGGTCGACGTCCGCGAACTGCCCCTGGACGGCATAGAGGTGACGGCGGACGGCGGCCTGCGCATCGGCGCCACCGTCACCAACAGCGACCTCGCCGCCCACCCCGAAGTCCGCCGCCGCTACCCGGCGTTGGCACAGGCGGTACTGGCCGGCGCCTCCGGCCAGCTCCGCAACATGGCCACCGTCGGAGGAAACCTGCTCCAGCGCACCCGCTGCGGCTACTTCACCGACGTGACCAAGCCCTGCAACAAGCGTGTGCCCGGCAGCGGTTGCCCCGCGATCGAGGGCGAGCACCACAACCACGCCGTCCTCGGTGCCTCCGAGCACTGCGTGGCCATCCACCCCTCGGACATGGGCGTCGCGCTGACCGCCTTCGACGCGGTCGTGTCGTACCAAACCGCCGACGGCCCCGGCACCTTGCCCCTCGCCGACTTCTACCTGCCGGTCGGGGACACCCCGCACCGCGAGACCGCGCTGCCGCCGGGCGCGCTGATCACCCACGTCACCCTGCCGCCCGCTCCGGTGGCTGCCCGATCCCGCTACCGCAAGGTGCGCGAGCGGGCCTCGTACGCCTTCGCCATCGGCTCCGTCGCCGCCGCGCTCGACGTGCGGGACGGCCTCGTACACGACGTACGCCTCGCCTTCGGGGCGGTCGCGTCCCGGCCGTGGCGGGCGACGGCGGCCGAACGCGTCCTCACCGGCGCACCTGCCGACGCCGAGACCTTCGCCGCAGCCGCGGACGCCGAACTCGCCGCGGCGAAACCGCTGCCGCACAACGCCTACAAGGTGACCCTCATGCGCAACCTCGTCGTGGCCGTGCTGACCGAACTGACCGAGGAGGCGGCCCGATGACCACCACCCCCACGGCACGCCAGAACGCCGTCGGTACCGCGCACACCCGCGTGGAGGGCCGCGACAAGGTCACCGGAGCCGCCCGCTACGCCGGTGAGATCCCGTTCGCCGACCTCGCGTACGGCTGGCTGGTGCTCTCCACGATCACCCGCGGCCGCATCCGCTCCATCGACACCGCCGATGTCCTCGCCATGCCCGGCGTAATTGCCGTCCTGCACCACGGCAACGCCCCGCGGATCGAGACGGACTACGTCGGTGTGCTGGGCGTTCCGGACCCGACCGCGGCCGTCTTCCAGCACGACAGGGTGCCGTACGCCGGCTGGCCGGTGGCGCTGGTCGTCGCCGACACCTCCGAACGGGCCCGGGAGGCCGCCGAAGCGCTGGTGGTGCACTACGAACAGGAGCCGCACGACGTCGACTTCACCGGCGAGCACCCCGACGCCTACCCGCTCGACAGCCATGGCCCTGCGGTGATCGAGAACGGCGACCTGGAGGCCGAACTCGCCGCGTCCGCCGTGGTCGTGGACGCCGAGTACACCACCCCGGAAGAGCACCACACCATGATGGAGCCGCACGCGGCGACCGCTCGCTGGGACGGCGGCCGTCTCGAAGTCGTCGACTCCAACCAGGGCACCTTCTGGATCGCGAGCGAACTCGCGCAGATGTTCTCGCTCGACCCGTCGGCTGTCCGGGTGCGCTCCGAGCACGTCGGCGGCGGCTTCGGCAGCAAGGGCCTCCGCGCACACCAGGTGGCCGCCGTCATGGCCGCGACCGAGCTGCAGCGCCCGGTCCGCGTGGTCATGACCCGCCGTCAGATGTTCTCCCTCACCGGCTACCGCAGTCCCACCCGGCAGCGGCTGCGGCTCGGCGCCGATGCCGACGGCCGGCTGCGCGCGCTGGAGCACCGTTCCCTCAGCGCCACCTCCACCGTGCACGAGTTCATCGAATCGGCCGCCGGCCCCGCCCGGACCATGTACGGCGCCGACGCGCACCACACCGCCAACCGGCTGGTCCGCCTCGACGTGCCGACCCCGACGTACATGCGCGCGCCGGGCGAGGCACCGGGGTCGTTCGCACTGGAGTCGGCGATGGACGAACTCGCCGAGAAGTGCGGCCTCGACCCGATCGAACTGCGCGCCCGCAACGACCCCGCGGCGGGCCCGGTGTCCGGGCTGCCGTTCAGCGGCCGCAACCTGATCGCCTGTTTCCGGGAAGGTGCCCGCAGGTTCGGCTGGGCCGACCGTGACCCGCGCCCCGGCCTGCGCCGCGAGGGACGCTGGCTGCTCGGCACCGGCACGGCTGCCGCATCCTTCCCGGCGGGTGCCGGACCGTCCACCGCGGCCGTGACGGCGGAGGCGGACGGCACCTTCACCGTGGGAGTCAACGCCGCCGACATCGGCACCGGTGCCCGGACCGCCCTCACCCTGATCGCCGCCGACGCCCTCCAGACCGCGACGGAACACGTCCGGGTGCGCATCGGCGACAGCGACCTCGGCCCGGCGTTCATCGCCGGCGGCTCCATGGGCACCCGCTCCTGGGCCTGGGCGGTCATGGCCGCCGCGAAGGAACTGCGAGAGAGGCTCGCCCTCGGCGCCGACATCCCGCCGGAGGGGATCACCGTACGGTCCGACACCACGGAAGCCCTCGGCGCGCTCGCACAGATGGAACGGCACTCCTTCGGCGCCCAGTTCGCCGAGGTCGCCGTCGACCCCGCCACCGGCGAGGTCCGGGTGCGCCGCATGCTCGGCATCTTCGCGGCCGGCCGGATCGTCAACCCGCTCACCGCCCGCAACCAGTTCGTCGGCGGCATGACCTGGGGCATCTCCATGGCCCTGCACGAGGAGGCGGTCCGCGACCGCGCCCTCGGCAGCCACTACGGCGCCGACCTCGCCGGCTACCACGTCGCCTCCCACGCCGACGTTCCGGCCATCGAGGCGGACTGGATCGACGACCCGGACCCCGACGACCCGGTCGGCATCAAGGGCATCGGCGAGATCGGCACCGTGGGCGCCGCCGCGGCCATCGCCAACGCGGTCTGGCACGCGACCGGCGTACGCCACCGGAACCTGCCGATCCGCCCCGACCGCGTCCTGACGGCAGGCGTCCGTGCTTGACCTCGCCGGGGACCTGCACCGCTGGATGGAGGAGGGCCGCGCGTTCGCCGTCGCCACCGTCGTGGCCGTGGGCGGCAGCGCCCCGCGCGGCCCCGGCGCCGCCCTCGCCGTCGACAGCGAGGGCACGGTCATAGGCTCCGTCTCCGGCGGCTGCGTGGAGGGAGCGGTGTACGACCTGTGCGTCCAGGCGCTCCAGCACGGCGACACGGTCGTCGAACGGTTCGGATACAGCGACGAGGACGCCTTCGCGGTCGGGCTGACCTGCGGCGGAATCATCGACATCATGGTCACCCCGGTCGGCACCGACGCGCCTGGAAGGCCGGTGCTCCGGTCGGCCCTGTCGGCTGCCGTCCGGGGCGAACGGGCAGCCCTCGCCCGCGTCGTACGAGGCCCCGCCGATCTCCTCGGCACGGCCCTGCTGGTGCGGCCGGGCGAAGCGGTGGGGGAGCCGTCCCGGCCCTCCCGGGCGAGCTCGTACGAAGGCGGACTCGGCGGGCACACGGAACTGGACCGAACGGCGGCCGGTGAAGCCCTCGCCATGCTGGACGCCGGCCGCACCGGCACGGTCGAGCTGTCGGCGGACGGCTCGCGCTGCCCCGACGGACTGACCTTGCTCATCGAGTCGGTTGCGCCTGCGCCTCGCATGATCGTCTTCGGGGCGATCGACTTCGCCGCGGCACTCGTACGGGTGGGCAAGTTCCTCGGCTACCACGTCACCGTGTGCGACGCCCGCCCCGTCTTCGCCACCACGACCCGCTTCCCCGAGGCCGACGAAGTCGTCGTCGACTGGCCGCACCGCTACCTGCGCCGCACCACGACCGACGTGCGCACGGTGCTGTGCGTGCTCACCCACGACGCCAAGTTCGACGTGCCCCTGCTGGAAGCGGCCCTGCGGATGCCGGCCGCGTTCGTCGGCGCGCTGGGCTCACGGCGTACGCACGCCGACCGGGAAAGACGGCTGCGGGAAGCGGGTCTGACCGACGGGGAGTTGGCCCGGCTGAGGTCGCCGATCGGCCTCGATCTCGGTGCTCGCACACCCGAGGAGACGGCCCTGTCCATCGCGGCGGAGATCATCGCCACCCGACGGGGCGGAACGGGCACGCCCCTGACCGGGTCGGGGGGACCGATCCACCATGACGAGGAGACACATGGCGCGGGTAGGAGGTCAGGCCCGTGGACGCGGAGCACCGCACCGGTGCGCACGTCCATGCCTGGCTTTCGGTAGTGGCCGGCCATACGCTGCGACATACGTGTGGGCCGTAGGGTCCTAGCCGCCCCGCGCACGGCCGACGCTCGGTCCTGACGTCGCCGTCTCCGGAGCGGGCCAGGCGCACTGAGCCCACGGCACAGCGTTCTTCGAGTCGGCGACCTGCTCATCGCCGCCGCTCCGGGACGGGGGAGAGCGAGTCAGCGGACTCACTGAGACGATGCCTCGGTGAACTCTTTCTCGTATGACCGCATCGGTCCTGGTCATGACCGGACGGATCTCTCGGAGCCCAGGCAGGCCGAACCCGGTGAGTGGCCGAAGTTCGAGGCCGCGCTGGCTGTGGTCAATCGCGACGTGACGGCGACCCTGCCAGGTCAGGACGCGCTGATACTGATGGTCGCCCCGTCCTGGCAGCAGCCGCTGGCCGCAAGCGGGATCGACAGGGGACTGGTCCATGTGGCGATGCCGGACGGCCGTTGGCAGGGCAATGCGCTGAACGCGGTCGACCTCGCGGAAGGCGAGCCGCCGGAGCCGGATGACGCGATGACGGCCCTGACGCTGGTCGCGGAAGCGGCGCAGGAGACCGTCATGGAGCTGCTCTGGCAGGTGTGGCCGGTCTGCCGGGAGCACAAGATCGGGATGCACGTCCGTCCGGCAGGGACCGCTGACGACTGGTGCGGGGGCGAGGCGGTCGTGTCGGACCCGGTGGTGTGGTGGTGCCGTGGCGGCCGGGACGGCTCGGGACACGACGTCTCCCTGGTGGGCGAGTTGGCCGCCACGCTGCCGGGAAAGGAGCGTCGCGCACTGCGGCGCAGCGAGCGTGGACGGGACAGTGGCCAATAGCGGAGTGGACGGCCGCACAGTTCGTCGGTTGCCCACTGCCGGCTTCGGCCGCTGCCCATGCCCGGGTTGAGCGGGCGTGGTGGAGATGAGCGCGGTGCAGTACGACCCGCCCGGCGGTGACGACCGATCGCGGTATTCACACCGTTGTACGACGGAGTTGACCTGATGCGCGACATGTCTGTGGCTCCGGACAAAGCCGGAGCCACAGACATGTCGCTGCTTGGCGGGTTACCAGCGATACCAGCGTCCCTTGCGGCCGCCTGAGTCGGCGGAGCGCAGGACGAAGCCCAGCAGCCAGACGACCAGCACGATGACGGCGAGCCACCACAGTGCCTTCAGGGCGAAACCCGCACCGAAGAGGAGCAGAGCCAGCAGAAGAACGACAAGCAGGGGAACCATAGTTATCAACCTCCGTCGCTCCTCGTGCCCGGCAAATGCCAGAACACACAGTCGATTTCCTTGGTTTCTCCACTGCTCGTGCGGGCACTGGACTCTGTTTCTTCACGGCGCCCACGTCGCCGTTGGAGTACGTCACACGTGTGTCTGACGGCACCGGTGCCCAGGCGGCTCGGGCCACTCTCGGGCAACCCGCGCACTCGCTGACTGGTGCGTCGCTGTCAGTACGGTCGTCTATGTTCAGCTCATGACATCCACGGACAGTCCTGCGTTCGAGCGTGCGTGGACTCGCTTTGCGTCGTGGCTGCAGGCGAACTCGCCCGTTGATCACGCCATGCTGCGAGGGCCTGCGGTCCCCGAGCGGCTCATCGAGTTGGAGTCGCGGCTCGGCTTCGGTGCGTTCGGTGTTGTTGCGGGCCGCAGCGATGCCGCGCAGGCGGAACTGGAACTCAGGGTTGCGGGCGATGGCCTGCAGCAGCCGCGCGTGGCTGGTGACAAGGCTCCATCTGTGGGACGGCTGGTCCCTGGCCTCCGTCCGCGTTTCGCGCCGACTGCTCTCGCAGGAATGTGCCGGAAATCGGATTCTTCCTTGAATCGTCTTGCCTGTGCATGTCATGTGAAGATGTCGTGTTGAGGAAGGTAGGCTCGTCATTCAAAGTTGCGTCTCCCGATGCGGCGGTGGGGAGAGCGTGATGACGGCGGAGGCCTCGGATCAGGCAGATGTGTCGGGACTGTCGCTGACGGTGCAGGTCGACGGAGACATGGATTGGCAGACCGCCCCGTTCCTCCGTGAACGGCTTCTGGCGCAGATCACCGCGGAGTACCGGCGTGTGGTGCTCGATCTGTCCGCGGTGTCGTTCTGTGATTCGGCCGGGCTGAATGTACTGCTGTGGGCCCGGCGGTTGGCGAATGAGGCCGGTTCCGAGCTGGTACTGGCATGTGTGCCGGCGAACGTGCAGAGGACGCTCGTCATGACCGGCGTGGACACCGTCGTGCTGGCATATGTCACCGTCGGCGAGGCGGAAAGCGCCCTGATGGTAGATGGCGGTGCCTGATGCCGGGCTGCAGCCGGAGGGTCGGCCGAGGACGGGTTCGTGTTGTACGGACGGGTCAGTCGGCGGGTCATCATTCGCGCGGGTCGTAACCCCGGGTGTTCACCCGGTCCGACAACGCATCGCGGCCCGGATACCCGCTACTCACGTTGCGGCAGCATCCCCGCATCAGTCCGAACGCTCAACCATCGCCCCGGACACGGCAACCAGGCCCGGCCCGCCGCACGGTGTGAGCCGCTGCAAGACGTAGAATCCTCCGATGTCGAAGATCTGTCTGATCGGTGTCGGTCGCATGGGGGAGCCCATCTGTACCCGGCTCGTTGCAGCCGGACACCACGTGCACGCCTATGACATCCGACCTGAGCGCAGGGAAGCGATTCTCGCGTGCGGAGCCCAGTACGCGGATACCGCCCTCGCCGCCGCCACTTCGGCCGAAGTTCTCATCTCCGTGCTTCCCGGACCTGCCGAAGCGGCAGCCGCGGTTGGCGACTCCGTCCTCGCGGCACTGGCTCCGGGCGCGATCTGGATCGACATGACCAGCAACACGGCCGCTGACGCACGCGCTGGCTGGGACAGAGCAGTTGCTCATGGGGTGGCCACTCTGGAAGCGCCCATCGGCGGATCACCAAAAGATGCCGCCGAAGGCCGCCTACGTCTCTACACCGGCGGTGACACCGTCCACCTGGAGCGATGTCGACCCCTGCTGGACGTCCTCTCCGATCGAATCACCCACATGGGCGGCCACGGCGCTGGCTACACCACCAAGCTCCTCGTGAACCTGCTGTGGTTCACCCACGCCGTGGCCACTGCCGAGACCCTCCTCATCGGCCACCGCGCCGGTATCGACCTCACCTCGCTCACCCGTACGCTCGCCGGCGGCCCCGCTTCCAGCACGTTCATTCAGGACCACCTGCCGGGCCTGCTCACCGGCGACTACCTGACGGGCTTCGGTCTCGACCGCATCGTGGACCAGCTCACAGCCATCACCTCCCAAGCGGAACGCCTAGGCACACCTCATCCCCTTGCAGCCGCAGTCCGCGCACTCCATCAAGAGGCCCTGGAGTCCTACGGCCCCGCCAGCGGAGAACTTGCCGCAGTTGCCCTGCTGGAGGAACTAGCCGGTCTGCGCCTGCGCCTCCCGAGTTGACCGGGAGCCCATCCCTGCGGATCGTCGACCCAGACCCGTACCCGCCGCCTGCCCGGCCGCCTTCCCAACAGGGAAGTGGTGAATCGGCTCTCACCAACCACGTCGCCCGCTCGTGAGGTTCAGCGGAGGGTCGAGCCAGGCACCGACAGAGCCACCGGTCTCGATGTTGGAGAACAAGTTCAGGCCGGATCGAGGAGTACCGAGGCGCGGGGATCGGGGAGCGGCTGCGGTGGTTGCGGAGTCGTTGGGACGAAGACCGGAGCGTCCTGCTGGTAGAAGATGTCGATGTCGGCTTCCTCGCCACCGACGATCAGGGTGTCCCACGCCCCGCTCTTCTGGAGTGTCCGCAGGGTCGCGGGGGCGAGGGTGGACAGGTGGGCTCGGAGGATGTTGTCGTCGGGCAGACCCGGCATGCGGGGTGCCAGTCGTTCGCGTATGCCCCGCATGCGGTCCAGCAGGATCTCCAGGTCGGCGTCGGCTGAGTCCGGGACCGCGGCAGGTGTCGCGACCGGACCGGAGGGCTTGTGCTGTACGGTACCGGCCTCCGCCGGCTTGGCCGTGGTGTGCATGCTGGCGTCGATGATGTCCTTGATCGCTCGGGTCACGCCCCGTTCGTCCGTGGTGACCATGGCGTTCCAGGCGCGGCTCTTGTGCCGGTATTGCAGCATCGACATGGCCGCCTCGTGCCGGATGAAGTCGGCGTCGCGCAGGGGGCGACCGCTCCAGACCCGGCTGAGGGAGCGGGCGAGCGAGATGGCTGAGGCGAGGCCGCTGTTGAGGCCGCGTCCGGGCCAGAAGTGGATGGCGTTGGCTGCGTCACCCAGGAGGAATCCGTAGGTTCCCGGGCGGTCCGCGGTCGGGCGGGTGAGCTGAGCCGTGAACCGGGGACGCTGGACCATGTCGAGGCGGAACGAGGTGATCGCGCTGAGGTCCTGTTCGGGGACGTCGAACAGTCGCAGCCCTTCCAGGATCCGCTTCCACAGCGGTGAGCTGCGCAGCAGCGCCGGGAGGAACAGCGTGCCGTGGGTCGGGCAGGCGAATTCGTTGTCCTCGTGGCGGCTCATCAGGCACGGCCGGGCGGCGATGCACTCCTCGAAGACCTGTCGTACCGGGTCGATACCGATGACGTTGCGGGCTTCCTCGCGGGTGAGACGCATGTTCAAGAAGCCCTCGCCGCGAAGGGAGTTGAGCAGGAACCGGTTCTGGGCCACGGTCAGCAGCACGCTCATCGGGTCGGACAGGCGGGACTTGACCTTGAGACCGAGGACGACGTCCTGGATGTGCTCACCGTCCAAGGAGTAGATCGAGGCGTCGGGCATGCCGAAGCGGTCGGTGAAATGCTCTCGGGTACGGGAGCGGCCGCCTTCGCTGATGACCAGCACGTGTTCGCGCGCGATGAGCTGCTCCTGCTCCGCGGCATCGAACCGCTTGGGCACGAGCCGGATGGCAGGCTTACGGTTGGCCAGCGCGAGGAGCTGGTCCTCGATGTAGGCGATGCGAATGTTGCGGGGCGGGCGTCCCTCCACGGAATCGGGCCCCAGTGGCCACATCTCGGAGAAGTGACGGTCGTCGCCGAACATCGCCGTCTGCATCTCTTGTGTCAGCGCCGAGTACTGCCGGCTCTGCACGGTGACCACCTGCTGACGGCGGACGTTTCCCTGGGCGGCGTCCTTCCAGATCACCGAGGTGCCGTCGCGAACCCAGCGGCCGTCGTAGACGGTGATCGCGACCCGTCCGGCCAGCGCCTCCTCCAGTAGCAGGGCGAAGGCGAGACCGACCGGGCCACCGCCGGTCACCGTGACCCGCAGGACCCCCGGGTCCACGGCCGCATTGGCGCGCGGCAGGTCCATCTGGGAGAGGTCCATGACCGTCTCGACGGCTTCCTGCGTCTCGAACAGGAACGTCTCGTCGCCGATGCGTATGGTGTCGCCAGGGGACAACTCATGGCGTTCGACACGGCGTTCGTTGACGAAGGTGCCGTTCCTGCTGTCGCGGTCATGCAGGATGTACGCGCCGTTGTCGGCGACAATCTCGGCGTGAAAGCGGGAAGCACTGACGCTGACGATGATGACGTCGTTGTCACTCTTGCGGCCGAACGTCAGCGGGGCCTCTCCGAGAACCACGCTCTGACCGGTGAACGGACCGGTGCGTCCCACGATGACCGACAGCACGGAAACTCCTTAAGAGATACAGATTGGTCCAGTGATGGACGACTTGATGGGTGTCACTCGCCGGCGGGCCGGCAGGTGATGCTGAACGGCACGGAGTTGGACTTCGTGTCGAACGGCGACTTGATCTCGACGGCCATTGCGCTCTGCAAGGTTCCCTCCTGCGCCCACGTCGAGAGCCGCACCGTCTCCGTCTTGCTCGTCGGATCACCTTCACGGAACGACAGAGTCCGCCACTGAGGGTCCACCACCGCACCGTTGTCGGACACCCACCGGTAGGAGAACTGCACCGGCGCCCGGTCCGTCGTGAACGTCGCGGTGAACCAGGGCGCCTGACCGTCTCCGCCCGGGCACCGGCCGTCGAACGTGGTGGCCCTGCCGGTGACGGTCACCGACACCGGTTGGGACGCGCTGACGGAGGCGGTGGTTTCGCCGTCCTTGGCGGCAGTGCTGTCGTCCTGATTGATTAGCGTGTAGCCGAGGACTGCGCCGCCGGCCACGACCAGGGCGGCGGCGGCAGCCCACACCGCAGGAGCCCCCTTATGGCTGCGAGCGGCACGCGTGGGCGAGGGACCGGTGCCATGGACGAGACCGGGTGCGGGGGCCGGTGCGGCCGTGCCGTGCCGAAAGGCTGCACTGTCCGGGGGAGGCCCGAACGTGCCCAGCGGCGCGGTCCCGGCCAGGGCCTCGGCAGCCGGCGTGGCGGCGATCGCCGCCACGGTCTCGTCGGCCGGGGTCTTTTCCTCGGCGGTGACAGCCGTGGTGCCCCCGGCGGTGACGGCTGTAGTGACCTCGGCGGTGACGGCCGCGGTGACTTCGGCCGTGGCGGGCGAGGTGACCTCGGCCGTGATGCCGTCCGCCGCCGCAGCCGGGGTCACAGCCGTGGCAGCAGCTCCCGCCTCGGGTGACGCCGTCAACCCCTGTGCGACACGGGTGAGTTCACCCATGGCCTCCTCGGGACCCATCCGCTCCTCGGGATCCTTGCGCATGAGCCCCTCGATGACCGCGGTCAGCGGGCCGGCCCGGTGCGGCGGCGGCAGTTCGTCGTCGACGACGGCGCGCAGTGTCGACAGGGCGCTCGTCCGGCGGAACGGCGAACGGCCCTGTACGGCGGTATAGAGGAGCGCCCCGAGCGACCAGAGATCGGAAGCAGCGCCCGGGGTCTGTCCCAACGCACGCTCGGGAGCGAGGTATTCGGGCGAACCGACGACCTCACCCGTCATCGTGAGTGCGGTGCTGCCCTCCACGCTGGCTATGCCGAAGTCGGTCAGGACGACACGGCTGTCATCGGCCAGCAGCACGTTGGCGGGCTTCACATCGCGGTGCAGCACCCCGGCTCCGTGGGCCGCGCGCAGAGCCGCCAGTACCTCGACGCCGATGCGCGCGACGTCCTTGGGCGCCAGGGCGCCCTCGGCGGTGATCACGTCGGCGAGGGAACGGCCGCGGACGAGTTCCATGACGATCCACGGTCGGCCGTCGAAGTTCACCACGTCGTAGACGGTCACGACGCCACGGGCGTTGACCCGTGCCGCCGCCCACGCCTCCCGTTCCAACCGTTCGTGCAATTGCCTGCTGCGTTCGACGGGCAGCTCGATGGAGGCGCGAACCTCCTTGACCGCGACATCGCGGTGGAGCACCTGGTCGCGGGCCCGCCACACGGTGCCCATACCACCCTCGCCGAGCACAGACAGCAACCGGTATCTGCCGGCGACGAGCCGTGAGTCGCCCGTTTCCGATGAGACCTCGTCCAGGTTGTGCATGAGGGTCAACTCCCTTGTTCCGCCGCCTGCAGGGCTCAGTATGATGAATACGCCGGTGATCACTAAATGCTCAGCGTGGGAGCCGGACAGAAACGTCCACGCGCCGGGCCGTCGAGCGGGCCATCGACGAACTGGGCTACGTGCCCAACCTGGCGGCGCGTACCCTGGCCGGGCGGCGCGCCGACGCGGTGGCGTTGGCGCTGCCCGAACAGGACTGGCGGCAGTTCGCGGAACCCTTCTTCTTGGAGATCATTCGCTCGTTCGGCGACGGCCTCGAAGACACCTCGGTGCAGCTGCTGCTCACCCTGGTTCGCAGCGGCATCGAGCGGCAGCGTTTCATCGAGTTCGAGCGTGGTGGTCAGGTGGACGGGGCGCTGTTCATTTCCGTTCGAGCCGAGGACCGGCTGTCGGACATGCTCGCCGAAGCCGGAGCTCCCACGGTGCTGCTCGGCCGCCGCCCGGGCGACCAGCTCGTCACCTACGTCGACGCGGACAACGTCGGCGGCGCCCGCAGCGCAGTCGAGCACTTGTTGCGCGGGAGGAGCCGCAGGATCGCCGCCGGCATCGGACCGCTCGACATGTACGTCACCCAGTGCCGGCTGCGGGGGTACCGCGAGGCGCTGGCCGCCGCCGGCGTGGAAGCCGCTCCCTCGCTGGTCGTCGAGGGCAACTTCACCGAGGACAGCGGGCCGCGGGCGACGACTGAACTCCTCACCCGGCACCCATACGTGGACGCCGTCTTCGCCGCCTCGGACACCATGGCCGCCGCAGCACTCGGGGTGCTGCAGGCGGCCGGCCCCCGGGTGCCCGAGGACGTCGCGGTGATCGGCTCCGACGACTTCCCGCTCGCCCAGCACACCGAGCCGTCGCTGACGACGGTCCAGCAGCCGCTGGACGAGATCGGGCGGACCAAAGTGCGGCTGCTGATGCAGGAGACGGAACAACCGGAGGTCGCCTGGCGCCATGTCATCCTGCGCACCCGGCTGGTGGTGCGCGCCTCGGCTTGAGGCACGCAGGGACGGGGCCTGGGCTCGCGGGGACGGCTCCGGGCGAAAGATTCGGGAGCGCTCCCAACTCCCGTCGCCCAGCGAAAGGTTGCGACGTGTTTGCCTGACCTGCGACTTCGAAATCCATTCGACGCATGTGCGCGCATAGGGTTGTCAGGGACATGGACGGACTCTTACAGTCCGACCCGAACCGGTGGAATGGGAGCGCTCCCATCATTGGGGAGGCGGGAGCGCTCCTTTACCAGTTCCGACACAGCCGAGCCACGTTCGAGAGAGGCACCCGCATGCGACCGTTACCGCACCGTCCCCGCCCCGTGCGCGGCCTGTTCGCCGCACTCCTCTCCGCTTTCGCCGCGCTCGCGGCTCTCCTTGTCGCCGCACCGCCGGCCCAGGCCGACACCACGATCTGCGAGCAGTTCGGCTCGACCGTCATCCAGGGCCGCTACGTCGTGCAGAACAACCGCTGGGGCACCAGCGCCACCCAGTGCGTCACCGCCACCGACACCGGCTTCCGCCTCACCCAGGCCGACGGCTCTGTGCCCACCAACGGCGCCCCGAAGTCCTACCCGTCGGTGTTCAACGGCTGCCACTACACGAACTGTTCGCCGGGCACCAACCTTCCGGCGCAGCTCAGCAACATCTCCAGCGCGCCCAGCAGCATCTCCTACGGCTTTGTCTCGGGCGCCGTGTACAACGCCTCGTACGACATCTGGCTGGACCCGACGCCCCGCACCGACGGCGTCAACCGCACCGAGATCATGATCTGGTTCAACCGAGTGGGCTCCATTCAGCCGATCGGTTCGCAGGTCGGCACCGCCACCGTCGGTGGCCGCACCTGGCAGGTGTGGACCGGCAGCAACGGCTCCAACGACGTGATCTCCTTCGTCGCTCCCTCGGCGATCAGCAGCTGGAGCTTCGACGTCATGGACTTCGTCGACCAGGCCGTGGCCCGGGGCCTGGCGCAGAACAACTGGTACCTGACGAGCGTCCAGGGCGGGTTCGAGCCGTGGCAGAACGGCGCCGGACTCGCGGTGAACTCCTTCTCCTCCACCGTCAACCTCGGTGGCGGCGGCGACCCGGGCGGCCCCGGCGGACCGGCCACGGCCTGCCAGGTGACCTTCGCGACCAGCGTCTGGCAGGGCGGCTACACCGCCGATGTCACGGTCAAGAACACCGGCACCACCGCTCTGAACACCTGGCAGCTCGGCTTCACCCTGCCCTCCGGACAGCGCGTCACCAGCTCATGGAACGCCACCTTGTCCGGCTCCTCCGGCGCGGTGACGGCGACTCCCGTGGCGCACAACGCGCAGATCGCCGCCGGCGGCAGCCAGTCCTTCGGCTTCCAGGGCACCTACAGCGGCACCTTCGCCAAGCCCGGCACCTTCACCCTGAACGGCACGGCCTGCACCAGCGCCTGACCGAAGCCGGTTGCGCCGCACCGGCCTTCTCCAGGGCCCGCCCCGCCTTCCCGCACCGACGGGGGCGGGCCCTGGAGT
>NZ_LJBR01000650.1 GCF_001282115.1 Streptomyces sp. NRRL B-24085
CCCCTGCACGACCCGCTCCAGCCCCGCTTCACCGCCTCCGGGGAGAACCTGCGCCCAGGGTCCTTGACCAGCAACCCCTGCAACACCGGCGTCAGCTCGCCGGCCCGGACGGGCGGGGTGGGGTCCTCGCCCAACAGGGCCGTCAGCGTGGCGTACTCGCCGTGGCGGTCGAAGGGGCCGCGCCCCTCGACGGCGGCGTACAGCGTGGCGCCCAGGGAGAACAGGTCGGCGGCCGGGGTCGGCGGTTCGCCCCGGACGCGCTCCGGTGCCAGGTAGCCCGGGGTGCCGAGGATGCCGGCCGTGGCGGTGAGCCGGGGCTCGCGGGACTCGGGCTGGAGGGCGATGCCGTAGTCGGTGAGCAGCACGCGTGCGTACGGGTCGCCCGAAGCGTCCGGTGCCAGAAGGATGTTGGCCGGTTTCACATCCCTGTGGAGGATGCCGACGCGATGTCCCGCGGTGAGGGCGTCGAGGACGGCGAGACCGACGCGGGCCGCCTGACCGGGCGACAGCGGCCCGGAGCGTCGTACCAGGGCCTGGAGGTCGGTCGCGTCCGGTACGAACTCCATGACGATCCACGGCAGGCCCTCGTGGACCACCACGTCGTGGACCGTCGCCACGTGCGGATGGCCGCGCAGCCGGGCCGCGTGCCGGGCCTCGCCGCGCGCGCGGTCGATCCGCCGGGCCCGCTCGCCCTCGTCCATCGGCATGTCCGGAAGCGCGATCTCCTTGATCGCGACCTCGCAGGCCAGCTCCTCGTCGTAGGCCAGCCAGACGCGGCCCATGCCGCCCGCGCCGAGTGTGCGCGACAGCCGGTAGCGGCCGTTGATCGTCCTGCCTTCGCCCTGATCCGGCGTATCCCCCGCCATCACGCCTCCCCCCGAGACCCGGGCACCGGGCCAGAGACAGCGCGCCTCCCCCGAGAACGCGTCAGGTCTGTCTCTCGAAGGTAGCTTCGCACGCCCCACTGACAGGAGGCCTTTTCGGGGCCAATCCCGTCAGACCGGGCACAGGAGTCTCAGGGGTGCGGGGACGCCTCAGCGGCACGCCCCGCCGGGTTCACGCGGCACGCCCCGCCGGGTTCACGCGGGTTCCAGGAACCCCTGCTCCACCAGCAGCCGGATCTGCGCCGGGGTGCGGTCGCGGAGCAGGACCGGGTCCTCGTCCATGAGCTGGGCGATCGCGTCGAGGATGCGGCCCGCGCTCAGCGAGCCGTCGCACACGCCGGCGAAGCCCGCGCCGACGGTGTCCACCTTGGTGGCCCGGCGCATCCCCCGGTGCTGGCGCAGCACCACGTGCTCGGGGTCCTCCGCGCCGGGCAGCCCGACCTGCTCCTGGACGATCTCGGGCACGAGCTTGAAGTGCGACTCCAGCAGGGCCGCGTCGTCGTGGGCGCGCAGGTAGTCGAGGCGCTCGAAATGCGCCCGGACCGTGTCCCCGAGCGGCTGCTCGACCGGGTGCGGCCACTCCTCGACGGTGATCGAGGGCTCGGCCGAGCCGGTCCTGCGCAGGGTGATCCAGCCGAAGCCCACGGCCCGTACCTTGCGCGTCTCGAACTCGTCCAGCCACGCGTCGTACAGCGCCTGGTACTCGGCCGGGTCGCCGCGGTGGTCGCCGGCGTCCCTGAGCCACAGCTCGGCGTACTGCGTGACGTCCTGGACCTCGCGCTGCACGATCCACGCGTCGCACCCGCGCGGCACCCACGACCTGAGCCTGTCCTGCCAGTCCTCCCCCGCGACGTGCTGCCAGTTGGCGAGGAACTGCGCGAACCCGCCCTCGTTCAGCAGCTCCCCCGCCCCCTGAACGACCGAACGGCACAGATCGTCCCCGCCCATCCCGCCGTCCCGGTACGTCAGCCGCGCACCGGGCGAGATCACGAAGGGCGGGTTCGACACGACGAGGTCGTACGTCTCGCCCTGCTTGACGGGCTTGAACAGCGAGCCCTCCCGCAGGTCGGCCGCCGGGGCGCCGGACAGGGCCAGCGTGAGCGCGGTGATGTGCAGCGCGCGGGGGTTGAGGTCGGTCGCCGTCACGCGCGTGGCGTGCTGCGCGGCGTGCAGGGCCTGGATCCCGGAGCCGGTGCCGAGGTCGAGGGCGGAACCGACGGGCGTGCGCACGGTGATGCCCGCGAGGGTCGTGGAGGCACCGCCGACCCCGAGCACGACACCCTCGTCCCGGCTGCCGATGCCACCGGCGCCGCCGACGGCACAGCCCAGGTCCGACACGATGAACCAGTCCTCGCCGTCCGGTCCGCCGTACGGCCGTACGTCCACCGTCGCGGCTACCTCGTCCGTGCCGGAGCGCACCAGCCATCCGCTCTCCAGACACGCGTCGACGGGCAGGACGTCCGCCACGCGCGCGTGGAGCACCGGCTGCTGGAGGAGGAACAGGCGTACGAGTACTTCCAGCGGGGTGTCCCCGCGGGTGGCCCGGAGCGCGGGCACGGTCTCGCTGCGCGCGAGGGCCGCGTAGGCGGGCGCGCCGAGCAGCTCCAGCAGTCCGTCGGCGGTGAAGGAGGCCCCGAGCAGGGCGTCCCGGAGCCGTGCGGTGACATCGGGGCGGCCGGGAGCGGGGGCGGCGGGCAGCGTGGGCAGACTGGAGGTACTCACGCCCCCATCGTCG
>NZ_LJBR01000651.1 GCF_001282115.1 Streptomyces sp. NRRL B-24085
GGACGTCCCCGCACCCTCCGCCATAGCGCTGACCCCGGACTGCGACAGTTGGCTGGGGGACCGCACCCACCCCGCCCACGGCCCGCCCCCGCAGCCGGGCCGGGAGGACGAGATCACGGGCGTCCGCGGCTCCCACCGCGGTGCCCCGGCCGCCCCGGTGCTGGTCATCGGGTCGCCGTTCCTGTGGTGGATGCGCGTGGGCGAACTGCGCGCGGTCCTCGCCCCCGTCGTCGCCGGTACGGGCCCCTCGGCCCACCCCGACATAGCGGCGGCCCGCCGTTTCGTAAGGGGTCTGGACGCCGCGGTGGCCGTCGGTTCCGTCCCCGGCCGCTGTCCGCTCACCCGCGGGATGTGCGCGGGCGTCGCCTGGGTGGCCCGTCTGCTCCTGCGGAGCTGCCGGGAGCACGCGACCCAGATGGAGCGCGGGGTCGCCGCCGCGGCCGCGGAGCGTGCCCAGGCCGTGGACTACGGCCTCCGGATCGTGGCCCAGGAACAGGTGGGCCTGGCGTACGCGGGCTGGGACCGGCTGCTGACCCGGGTCGCGCTCCCCGCCTGGCGGATGGGCCGCTGGCCCTCCCGGCTGGACGCGGGAGTGGTGGCCGCCCTCACCGAGCTGTCGCGCCGGGACCGTCTGGCCGAGGGCTTCGCCTCCCGGCTGGGCGAGCGCCCCGCCTGTGACCTGCTCGAGGAGCCCGGCGCGGTCGACGAGGCCGCCTCCCTGCTCGCGGCCCGCCTCTTCCACGGCGGCCCCGCGGAGACCGGCCCGGACTGGTCCCCGGTCGACTGGCAGGAGTACCCGGAAGAGGTCGTGGACCGGAAGTGGCGCCTGGACGCGGCCCGCCTCCACCGAGTCCTCGACGCGCAAGGCGTCCGCCGCACGCCCGAGGCCACCGCACCGGAATCCGACGCCCCCACCCTCTCCCGCGTCCTGGCCCACCTGTCCTCCCCCCAGCCGACGGGCCCCACGGCACAGCCCAGGGGTGCGGAGGGGGCCACCGGTCCGGCAGGGCAGACGGCCACCGATGCGACGGCACAGCCCACGGCGGCCGACCGACCCGCAGGGCCGACTGCACAGTCCCCGGCCCCGGCCCCGGCCACGGTGACCACGCCTACGGCACCGTCCGCCGCCCCGGCGTCCCCGTCGACGGCGCCGGCCCCGCCGACCGACGCCACGGCCGCAGAGGACACCGATTCCGCACCCCACGGTGAAACCGCCCCCGAGCCCGGGTCCCGGCCCGACACCGACCC
>NZ_LJBR01000652.1 GCF_001282115.1 Streptomyces sp. NRRL B-24085
GGCCGAGGGCGAGGCCCGCTCCGGCCCGTGGCCGCGCGAGGAGTGCGAGCGGACCGCCGACGCGGAGGCGGGGTCCCGCGGACCGTGAACCGACGGCGGGCTCGACGGGCCGCCCGAGCGGGAGGCCGGGGCGGGATGCGGCGGAAGCCCGGTGGCGTACGACCCCGGGGTGCTCGGCGGTGCCGGGTGGGCCGGCGCGGCGGCCGGTGACCGGGTGGCGGCGGCCGGGGTGCGCACGACCCCGCGCAGCGGGCCGTCGACCGGGTCAGCCGACCGCCGGTCGGGGGCGCTCGCGGGGACACGCGGTGCCAGCTCGGTGCCGTACGCCCGGTCGGCCTGCGGCAGGACGACGGTCGCGCTCGAGCCCACCACGATCGCCAGCACCGTCGCGCGCAGCCAGAGAGTCACGGAACAAGACTGGCATTCCGCCGCAGGACCGGCATTCCGGATGGCACCATGGGGGCGATCCGCTCCGGGACCGGTGGATCAGCACACAGCGGGGGCACCTCATCGGTGAGGTGTACGGGTGCGAGAGAATGGCGGCATGGAGATGCCGAGGAACGAAGGTTCGCCGGAAAGTCCCCAGATCCTGGTCGTGGGCCAGGACGGGATGGCACTGGGCGGCGGGGGTGACGACGAGTCCCGCGAGGTCCCGGTCACGGAGATGGTCGAGCAGCCCGCGAAGGTCATGCGGATCGGCAGCATGATCAAGCAGCTGCTCGAAGAGGTGCGCGCGGCTCCCCTCGACGAGGCCAGCCGGGCCCGGCTCAAGGAGATCCACGCCAGCTCGGTGAAGGAGCTGGAGGACGGGCTCGCCCCGGAGCTCGTGGAGGAGCTGGAGCGGCTCTCCCTCCCCTTCAACGAGGAGGCGACCCCGAGCGACGCGGAACTGCGCATCGCCCAGGCCCAGTTGGTGGGCTGGCTGGAGGGTCTCTTCCACGGGATCCAGACCACCCTGTTCGCCCAGCAGATGGCCGCGCGGGCCCAGCTCGAGCAGATGCGCCGCGCCCTCCCGCCGGGCGTCGGCGGCCAGGAGGACGGCGTCGACCCGCGCGCGGGCGGCCGCTCGGGCGGACCGTACCTGTAACCACGACCGACAAGGGCCCGGCAGCGGACGCTGCCGGGCCTTTCTCGTCACCTCTGTCATGTCACCGGTGGGAAACGCTCGTTCGGGTTCTTCTTCGTGAGTTTGGCCACGGGCCGGCGCCCCGCCGCCCGGCGGAAGCTGTGCCCGTTCCGTGTCCGAACGCGAAAGAAAGGTTGTGCGGGCGTTACGGCGGCCCTACGGCCGGTACACAGGATTTGCACGCCGAGACGTAGTACAGGTTTGATGGCCGGTCCGTCTCGGGCCGGTCCCCGGGCTCATCCCGGACCGGCGGCTTGCGCGAAGGCTGTAGCGTGGCCGACGGAGACCGTAACAACACCGCGCGCACCGCGGGCAGAAACGACGGCGAGGACCGATGGCACAGCAGCAGCGCGCTCAGGGCCCGTCCGACCCCGAGGCGACTGGCGGCGGAATGTCAGATGCGCCGGAGCTGTGGGGTAACGGCGGACTGGTGGGGGACGGCCGGTACCGGCTGACCCGCAGACTCGGCCGGGGCGGAATGGCCGAGGTGTTCGCGGCCGAGGACGTACGGCTCGGCCGGACCGTGGCGGTCAAGCTGCTGCGCGCCGACCTCGCCGAGGACCCGACCTCCAAGGCCCGCTTCACGCGGGAGGCCCAGTCCGTGGCCGGCCTCAACCACCACGCGATCGTCGCCGTGTACGACTCCGGCGAGGACTTCGTGGGCGGCCAGTCGGTGCCGTACATCGTCATGGAGATCGTCGAGGGACGGACGATCCGGGATCTGCTGCTCAACGCCGAGGCGCCCGGACCCGAGCAGGCACTGATCATCGTCTCCGGGGTGCTGGAGGCGCTCGCCTACTCGCACCAGCACGGCATCGTGCACCGCGACATCAAGCCCGCCAACGTGATCATCACGCACAACGGCGCCGTCAAGGTGATGGACTTCGGCATCGCCCGCGCCCTGCACGGCGCGTCCACGACGATGACGCAGACCGGCATGGTCATGGGCACCCCGCAGTACCTCTCCCCGGAGCAGGCCCTCGGCAAGGCGGTCGACCACCGCTCCGACCTGTACGCGACGGGCTGCCTGCTGTACGAACTCCTCGCGCTGCGTCCGCCGTTCACCGGTGAGACCCCCCTCTCCGTGGTCTACCAGCACGTCCAGGACATCCCGACGCCTCCGTCGCAGGTCTCCGACGCCGTCCCGCCGGAGCTCGACGGCCTGGTCATGCGCTCGCTCGCCAAGGAGCCCGACGACCGCTTCCAGACGGCCGAGGAGATGCGCGGGCTCGTCCAGTACGGCCTCCAGATGCTGTACGACCAGGGCGGCCACACCGGGACCTGGAACACCGGTCCGGTGACGGCGCACGACGGGCGTGGCACGCCCGCCGCGGGCTTCGCGAGCACCAGCGTGCTGGCGCACCCCGGCGCCGCCTCCGGCACCACACAGATCCCGCAGCCGATCCTGCCCTCCGGTTACGGCGGCGGGGACGACGGCGGCTTCGAGGGAAGCGGCAACCGGGGCAGCGGCCGCGGCAAGCTGTGGATCCTCGCCGTCCTCGCGGTGATCGCCGTCGCGGCGGGTGTCGCCCTGGCGCTCAACAACGGAGGCGGTGGCGGGAGCGGGGGCGGCACCGGCAGCTCCGTGTCGCCGACCACCTCGAAGACCACCGACGACCGGACGGCCAGCGAGACGCCGAGCGACGACGCGACCAGCGAGGAGACCGACACCTCCACGGACGACAGCGGCAGCTCGGGCGGCTCCGGCTACACGCCGTCCTGGACGCCGTCGTACACCCCCTCCTACACGCCTTCGCCCTCGGCGACGCAGCCGTCGGAGACGGCGACGGAACCGTCCGACACGGCGGAGCCCACGGACACCGCCGAGCCCACGAACACCGCGGAGCCGACCGGCGGCCTGGTCGGGGGCTCGGACGGCGGCGGCGAGGGCGGCGACTCCTGACCCGGCGGTGACGCCTCACGCGCGCGTGGCCCGTTCCCGGGGCCACGCGCGCGTGCCGTTTCCCGGCCCCCGCGTCAGCCCACGAACGCGTCGCACACCGCGTCGTACTCCCGCGTCCACCACACCACCAGCGCCGAGGCCGCCGGGAACTGGGGATCGGCGCGGGTGTCGCCGCGCTCGTAGTGCCAGCGCAGCATCCAGAAGTCGTTGAGCCGCTCCCACCACACGCGGTGCACGGCCGCCGCGAGCTCCGACGGCGTGGCGCCCGCCGTACGCCGGTACGCGCGCGCGTAGGCCCGCACCTTCGGCAGGTCGAGTGTGCCCGCGGGCCGTACGAAGAAGATCGCGGCGGCGCGTACGGCCTCCTCGGCGCGGGGCTTCACACCGAGCCGGTCCCAGTCGACGATCGCGGCGGGGGCGTCGCCCCGGTAGAGCAGGTTGAAGGGGTGGAAGTCCCCGTGCACCCAGCCCACCGGGCCGCCGTGCGGGGGCCGCCGGCCCACGTGCTGTTCGAGCAGGGCCCGCCGCTCCAGGAGCCGGTGCCGGGCCAGTTCGTCGAACGAGTCCGCGGGACGGTGCCGGCGCACTCGCGCGAGGAGGTCGTCGATGAGGGCGAACGTGGCGGCGGGGTCGGCACCGGCGTCGGCGGCATCCCCGTCGTGGCCGCCGTCGGGGGCCTTCGTCCCGGTGGCCGGCTGACCGGCGGACGGCCTTTCCCCACGGGAGCCGGGGGCGCCCCCGCCCGCCCGCGCGCCAAG
>NZ_LJBR01000653.1 GCF_001282115.1 Streptomyces sp. NRRL B-24085
GTCGTACTCCATCCGTGACGGACACGGGCGGGGTTCTTGTGGGGCGCGGGGCGCACAACTACGGTCCGTGACCGGAATGTCGCATTTCCGGATGTACGGAAACTGAAAGGGTGCCCGTGCCGTCGAGCCGCGCACGTCTGAGATCCCCCCTGACCGCCGTCCCCGCCACCGGCGCCCTCCTCGCCCTCCTCACCCTGCCGGGCCCCGCCCACGCCCAACACCCGCCCTCGGCAACCGGGTTGGAGCAGCAGATCCTCTTCAAGGCGGACCGGGACCCCGGTTACGCCTGCTTCCGCATCCCGGCGATCGTCCGGACCACCGCGGGCACCCTTCTCGCGTTCGCCGAGGGACGGGTTCTCAACTGCGGGGACGCCGGCGACATCGACATCGTCCTCAAGCGGTCGACCGACGGCGGCCGCACCTGGGGCCCCCTCCGGGTGGTCACCGAGGGCGCGGGCGACACGCACGGCAACCCGGCCCCGGTCGTGGACCGCGCGACGGGCCGCGTCCTGCTCGCCGAGACGTACAACACGGGCCGTGCGCACAGCGGCAACTGCCGGATGCCCTGCGACCGCACCCCGCACCTCCAGTACAGCGACGACGACGGCCGCACCTGGTCCGCGCCCCGCGACCTGAGCGCCGGGATCCTGCCCCCGCAGCCGGTCTCCTGGTACGCCACCGGCCCCGTGCACGGCATCCAGCTCAGCCGCGGCCCGCACGCCGGGCGGCTGGTGTTCGGGGTCAACTCCGAGACGTGGGACGGAGACCGAGTGAGCGTGAACCACGCGGCGCTCGTGGTGAGCGACGACGGCGGCGAGCACTGGCGGGTGGGCGCCACCGACTCCTGGCCGGTCGCCGCCGACGGCACCTTCCGGCAGAAACCGTCCGAGGTCACGGTCGCCGAACGCGCCGACGGCTCGGTCCTCGTCAGCGGGCGCGAACAGGACGGCACCGACCTCGGCCACCGCACCCAGGCCGTCAGTGACGACGGCGGCGACAGCTTCACCGCCCCGTTCCGGACCCTCCCGGACCTCCCCGCACCCCAGGTGCAGTGCGCCACCCTGGACTTCGGCGGGCGCCTGCTGCTGTCCTGCCCGGCGGACCCGGACCGCCGCCGCACGATGACGATCCGCTCCTCCTACGACGGCGGCCGCACCTGGGACACCCCCGACCGGGGCACCGTCGTCACCGAGGACTGGTCCGGCTACTCCGACCTGGCCCCGGTCGACGAGGGCACGGTGGGCCTGCTGTACGAGGCCGGGACCACCGACGCGCGCGACGAGATCCGCTTCGCCCGTATCGCCGGGGACCGCCTGGCACCGCGCCGCGGCCCCGACCCGACCACCCCCGACCGCGCTCCGCTCGCGCCGCCCGCGGCCGTGCTGGGCGGCGCCCGGGAGACGGCCGGGGTCGTCGGCGGCGCCCTGGAGTTCGACGGCGCCGACGACGCCGTACGGCTGCCGTTCCGCGAGGAACTCCCGCTCGGTTCCGGGGACTTCACCGCGTCCCTGTGGTTCAGGTACACCGCCGCGGCCGGGGAGCAGCCGCTGTTGTGGATGGGTGGCGTCGGCGACCGGCAGCCGCAGGTGTGGCTGCGCGGGGAGCCGGCGGGCGGACGGGTGCGCGGGCTGATCACCGTACGGGAGGGCTCGACGGCCGTGCGGACGGCGTCGGTGAGCGCGAGAGGCTTGTTCGACGACGGGCGGTGGCACCACCTGGCCCTGCGCCGGGGCGGCGGCCGGCTCACGCTCTTCGCCGACGGCAGGGCGGTCGGCACACCGGACGTGCCGGGCTCGGTCAGCCGCGACGCGCCGTTCGGGGTGCACATCGGGCAGCGCGTGGACGGCCGGGCCCGCCTCACCGGCGCGATCGACGAGGTCCGGGTGTGGCGCCGGGCCCTGACCGACGCCGAGATCACCGGCGGGACCGCCACGCCGGCGGACACCGTCCTGTGGCTGCCCATGGACCGGGTGGACGACAGCCGCTAACGTCGCGACCCGTGCCCGAGGACGCACGAGCACGACAGCGAACCGGCACCGGCGTCGGTCTGCTGCTGGCGCTGGTGCTCGGAGCCGTGCTGCTCACCGCCCTCCCGGACGGCGGCGGGCGGGACGCCGACTGCACACCGCTCACCGTCGGCTCCTGGTCGGCGGACGACCGGCTCACCGGCGAGTTCGCCCGCTACGGCGACGACGGCGCCCGCGGCGACGACTGGACCGGAGGTGACGGCACCCACTCGGTACGGCTGCCCGACGGCCGGCTGCTGTGGCTGTTCTCCGACACCTACCTCGGCCAGGTGCACGCCCCGCCCGGCCCGCTCGGCGAGTCGCACGCCTGGCGCGACACCACCGCCCCCCTGGTGCGCAACTCGGCGGTGCTGATGCGCGACGGCCGGCTGGAGAGCACCCTCCCGGCACCCCTGTTCCCCGACCCCGGCCCCAACCAGTGGCGCTGGCCGGTCGCGGCCCGCGTGGAACCCCGCAGCCCCGGCTCGGACGAACAGGTCGTCCGGGTGCTGCTGTGGGTGCGGACGGCGGGATCGTCCCCCTGGATCTACGGCGTGCCGACCGCCACCGAGGTCGCCACGCTCTCGCTGCCCGGCCTGCGGGTCGAGTCGATCACGAAGGTCCTCGACGAGCAGCGGGTCCAGGACCCGTCCCGGCGGGTGCTGTTCGGGACCACGCTGGTCGAGGACGGCGGGTGGACGTACGTCTTCGGCGGCGACGACGGCCGGGCCGCTTCCCGGGCCGTGTCCTCGGCGTACGTGGCCCGGGTGCCGGAGGGCGGGCTCGCCGAGCCGGGCGCCTGGGAGTACTGGGACGGCTCGCAGTGGACGACCGGCACCCGTCCGCACCCGGTGCTCGGGGACGGGCGGCGCACCGGGGTGGGCAGCGCCTTCTCCGTCGTACGGCGGGGCGGGACGTACGTGCTGTTCACCATGGCCGCGGGGACGAAGGGGCTTGCGGCCGTGACCTCGTACTGGTCCTGCTCCCCCACCGGGCCCTGGCACGGCCCGGAGAAGGACTTCACCCCGTCCCTGCCCTCCGGTCAGGTAGCCGCCTACAACCCGCAGGCGCACCCCGAACTCAGCGGCGCAGGGCGGCTGGTGCTCAGCTACGACGTCAACCGGCTGGAGACGGACCTCGCTTCGGCCCAGGTCAACCGGAACGTCGCGCTGTACCGACCGCGGTTCGTGACGCTGCGGCTGTCCCCCGCGCACTGACCTGCTGGGACTCCTCCGCGACGGGGTCGTGCGAGCGGCGCTTGGCGATCACCGCGCAGACCATCAACTGCATCTGGTGGAAGAGCATCAGCGGCAGCACGGCGAGCGAGGCGTGCGCGCCGAACAGGACGCTGGCCATGGGGAGTCCGGAGGCGAGGGACTTCTTCGAGCCGGCGAACTGGATGGCGATGCGGTCCTCGCGGTCGAAGCGCAGCGCCTTGGCGCCGTACCAGCTCAGGGCGAGCATCAGGGCGAGCAGGACGGCCTCGACGATCATGAGGCCGCCGAGCCTGAGCGGGCTCACCTGGTGCCAGATGCCCTGGACCATGCCCTCGCTGAACGCGGTGTAGACGACCAGCAGGATCGACCCGCGGTCGACGAGGCCGAGGATCTTCTTGTGGCGGGTGATGAAGCCGCCGATCCAGCGGCGCGTCAACTGGCCCGCCACGAACGGCACCAGCAGTTGGAGCACGATCTCCAGGAGCGAGTCCGCCGAGAACCCGCCACCGCTGCTGCCGAGCAGGGCGGCCGCGAGGAGCGGGGTGATGACGATGCCGACCAGGGAGGAGAAGGAGCCGGCGCAGATCGCCGCCGGCACGTTGCCGCGGGCGATCGAGGTGAAGGCGATCGAGGACTGGATGGTGGAGGGGACCAGGGTGAGGAAGAGCAGGCCCTGGTAGAGGGGGTCGGTCAGGAAGACCGGGACGAGTCCGCGGGCGGCGAGGCCCAGCAGCGGGAAGATCACGAACGTGCAGGCGAGGACCGTGACGTGCAGCCGCCAGTGCTTGAGACCGTCCAGGGCCTCGCGGGTGGACAGCCGGGCGCCGTACAGGAAGAAGAGGAAGGCGATCGCCGCCGTGGAGGCTCCGGAGGCCACGTCCGCGGTGGTCCCGCGCGCCGGTACGAGGGCGGCGAGGCCCACCGTGCCGAGCAGCAGCAGGATGTACGGGTCGACCGGCATCCAGGCCGGCCACTTGAGGCGCTTCACGGTGCTCCACTTGCTCGTGTTCGACGACGGTACGGGGTCATTGCGGACACCTCCCTCAGGCCGGAGGGTCCCCCTCCATCGTCCTCCCTCACCCCTTGATCGGGAATCCCGCATACCACTCTGACTGTCATCACGTTCCGCGATAACCTGAGGCCGTGTACGACCCGTCGCAGTTGCGTACCTTCCTGGCGGTGGCGCAGACCCTGAGCTTCACCCAGGCCGCCCGGCGGCTGGGGCTGCGCCAGTCGACCGTGAGCCAGCACGTACGGCGTCTGGAGGAGGCCGCGGGGCGTCAGCTCTTCACCCGGGACACCCACTCCGTGGAGCTGACGGAGGACGGCGAGGCGATGCTGGGGTTCGCCCGGCGGATCCTGGAGGTGCACGACCAGGCGACGGCGTTCTTCACCGGCACCCGTCTGCGCGGGCGGCTGCGGTTCGGGGCGTCGGAGGACTTCGTGCTCACCCGGCTGCCGGAGATCCTCGAGGGCTTCCGGTACGACCATCCCGAGGTGGACCTGGAGCTGACGGTCGAGCTGTCGGGCACCCTGCACGAGCGACTGGCGGCCGGGAAGCTCGACCTGGTGCTCGCCAAGCGGCGGCCCGAGGACCCCCGCGGTGAGCTGGTGTGGCACGACCGGCTGGTGTGGATCGGCGCGGAGCGGCTCCGCCCGGACGCGGACCGTCCGGTGCCGCTGATCGTCTACCCGCCGCCGGGGATCACCCGGACGCTGGCTCTTGAGGCCCTGGAGCGGCAGGGGCGTCAGTGGCGGATCGTGTGCACCAGCGGAAGCCTGAACGGCCTGATCGCCGCGGCGCGGGCGGGGCTGGGGGTGATGGCGCACTCCCGGGGGCTGGTGCCACACCGGGCTGGTGGAGGTGCCCGACCGGTTCGGGCTGCCGGAGCTGGGG
>NZ_LJBR01000654.1 GCF_001282115.1 Streptomyces sp. NRRL B-24085
GGGATCACCCCCACCGACACCTCGGGCAGCCCCACCACCGCCGTACGGTCGGCCACGATCAGGTCGCACGACAGCGCCAGCTCGAACCCGCCGCCCAGCGCGAACCCGTGCACCGCGGCGATCGTCGGCACGGGCAGCTCCAGCACCCCCGTGTATGCCCCCCGGGCCACCGGCCGCTGCCGTACCAGATCCGCGTCGGTGAAGGAGTTCCGCTCCTTCAGGTCGGCCCCCACACAGAAGGCCCGCTCGTGCGTGGAGGTCACCACGACCACCCGCACCCCCTGGTCGGCCCCCAGCGCGGCACAGGCGGCGGCGACGGACCGGGCCATCTCCGTGGAGACCGCGTTCATCGCCTTGGGCCGGTCGAGGACCAGCTCGGCGACGGTCCCCTCCTCGTGCCGCCTCACCAGCACGAACTCCCCGAACCGCTCCTCACCCATGACACCCTCCCGGTTAACGCGGGTTAACAAGAACGCTCCGATCATCGCAGCCCCGCTCCCGCCGCGAAAGGTTCCCGCCGATCCACCCGACACCCCGTTCGAGTGACATCCCGCCCAACTCCCCCTCCACCGCCCACGGCAGCGCATAACGTGCGCCCCGCCACGGCGCACAGGGGGCGCGGGCACCCAGGGGAGGAAACATGACGGCGACGATGACGACGACACCCATGGCGGAGGACGGTGGCACCCGTCTGTTCGGACCGCGTGGCCGCCACCGCAAGCCCCGCCCCCGCAAGGTCCTGCTCGCCGCGGGCGGTCTCGCCCTGGCCGCCGGTGCCCTGAGCCTCGTACGGCTGACCCCGGACACGGGAGTGGGCGGCTTCGGCGCCGCGGAGCCCGACCCCCAGGCCGCCCCGGGCACGGACGCGGACATCGGCACCGGCCGCGGCACCGGCACGGACCGGGCGACGAACGCCGCCGCGACCCTGGACGCCCTTCCGGAGGCGAGCCCGTCGTCGACCACGCCGATGGGCGGGGTCTCCGCGACCCCGACCGCGGGTGCCTCCCCGGCCCCCGCGGGGTCCGCGACCGCCC
>NZ_LJBR01000655.1 GCF_001282115.1 Streptomyces sp. NRRL B-24085
GGGCGGCGGTGTCGGCCGAGGGCGCGGTGAAGTCCAGTTCGGTGCGGTCGACCGGGCGGCGGGTGTCCTGGGCGCCCTCGCCGGGGGTGACCAGTCGCAGCAGGACCCGGCGGGCGAGTTCCGCGTGCTCCGGGGAGAGGTCGGCCCAGATCTCCTCGGCGCTCTGGGCGATGGCCCCGTGGACACCGCCCGCGGCCTCGTACGCCTCCTCGGTCAGGGCCCGGCCGCGGCGGCGGCGCCAGGTCTCGCGCAGGACGTGCGAGAGCAGGGGGAGAGCGCCGGGCTCGTCGGCCATCTCGCCGACCAGGCGGGCGGTCAGGGCCCGTTCCACGATGTGTCCGGCGCGCTGGGCGGGCTTGACGATCACCTCGCGCAGCTCGGCCGGGTCCATCGGGCCGACCAGCAGACCGGATTCCCCCAACGCGTCCGCCAGACCCCGGTGTTCGGCGCAGCGGCCGTAGAAGTCCGCCCGTACGGCGACGACGACCCGCACCCCGCTCTCCGGCTCCCGGGCGGCGAGCAGCAGGTCGAGGAACGCCCGGCGTTCGTCCGGGTCCCGGCAGAGGGTGAAGACCTCCTCGAACTGGTCGACCACGACCAGGGTGTCGCCCGTCCCCACCGGCCGCAGCGCGTCGGCGTGGGTGCGGGCCGGGCGGGGGCCGGGGGTGAGGACACGGATCGCGGCCAGTTCGCGCTCGGCGCGCAGGGCCGGGATCAGTCCGGCCCGCAGGAGCGAGGACTTGCCGCTGCCGGAGGGGCCGAAGACGGCGGTGAAACGGCGCTCGCGGACCCGGTGCCGCAGCGCCGTGACGAGCCGGTCGCGGCCGAAGTACCGCTCGTGGTCGTCGGGTTCGAAGCGGGCGAGGCCGAGGTAGGGCGGCTCGGTGTCGTCGTCCTGGCCGGCGGCCGCCTCGCGGACCTCCCGGTCGGCCTCCCGCCAGCGGCGCTCCCACTCGTCCGGGTCGCCCCCGCAGGCCGCCGCGTAGGCGAGGGTCACCTGGAGCGAGGGCAGGTGCTCGCCGGCCGCGGCCTGGGACAGCGCGGTCACGGAGAAGTGCGCCCGGCGGGCGAGTTCGCGGTAGGTGGGGCCGCCGGCCTCCTGGCGGAGCTTGCGGAGTGCGTACGCGAACCTCGGCACCGGTCCGGCGGCCGGATCGACCGGGGTCTCCCGACGGCCCATGTGTGTCCCGTCTCCCCCGTGTCCGCCCGCGCCCGTGTCGTGGACGCCTGTTCGCCGCCGCCACCCTAAGGAACCCCGCGGACCGCCCGCAAGGTTCCGCCACGCCCGTCACCAGGCACTTTGTTTTGTTCACAGTGGCGTGCGGTGGCTGCTGAACAACGCACCGGGCGCTGGACTCGTGGTCACGGGCCTCGTCCCAGGGGCCGTACCGCAGCCGTGCGGTCCCTGCGCGCAGACCTTTCGGGGGACGACATGACCATCACGAACGGGGCGGCGACACCGCCCTCACCCACTGCCCGAGGTGTCCTCACGGGGGTGGGACACCTCGGGCAGGCCCCCTCGCCCGCGCTCCCCCGGCGCCGCGGTTTCTCGCTCGCGCGCCGGGCGTGGGCCTACTGGCTGGGGTGCGCGGGGTTCGCGCTGGCGCTGGCGACGACGACGGGGCTCGGCCCGCACCGGGTCTGGGGCGCCTGCGCGGCGGCCGGGTACGGCACGGCGGCGGTGCTCTCGGCGCGGGGCCCACGGACCGGGAACCGGGCGGTGGCGTGCGCCGCGCTGCTCGGCGCGGTCCTGGTGCCGCTGGTGGTGCTCGTCGTCTCGGGCGCGGCCCAGTCGGAGGTCGGTGTCGTCGAACGCTCGGGGGCGCTGCTGCTGCACACCGGCAGCCCCTACCTGCCCCGCCCGGCGCACACCGTGGACTACGACCCGTACCTGCCCGGCATGGCGCTGTTCGGCGTCCCGCGCGCCCTCTTCGGCGGGGGCCCGTTCACCGATGCCCGGGTCTGGTTCTGCCTCACCTTCCTGGTCGGCGTGTTCTTCGCCGCGCGGCGGCCCGCCGGGGCCCCCGTTCCGCGGCCGGTGGGTGCGGTGGCGCTGCTCGCCGCCTTCCCCGCGGTGGCGCTGCCGCTGGCCGTCGGCGGGGTGGACCTGCCGGTGGTCGGGCTGATGTGCCTGGGTCTGGCGCTCGCGGGCCGGGGCGGCTCGGGTACCGCGGCCGGTCTGGCGATGGGCGCGGCGGCCGCGCTGAAGTGGACGGCGTGGCCGCTGCTGCCGGTGGGGCTGGTGCTGCTCGCGGTCACGGCGGGGCGGCGCCCGGCGCTGCGGGCGGCGCTGACCGCGCTGTCGGTGGCGGCGGCGGCCGTGGTGCCCGTCGCACTCGCCGACCCGCACGCCTTCGTCGAGCACGTGGCGCTCTTCCCGCTCGGCGAGGGCGGGGTCCGCTCCCCGGCGACCAGCCCGCTGCCGGGCCGGCTGCTGGCCGTGCACGTGCCGGGCGGTACCGCCCTCGCGACGGGCGCGCTGCTGGCCGCGGCGCTGGGGGTGACGGTCTCCTTGCTGGTACGGCCGCCCCGTACCGTCCGTGCGGCGGCGGACCGGCTGGCGGTCGGCCTGGGACTCGCCATCTGTCTCATGCCGGCGACCCGCTTCGGCTACCTCGTCCTGCCGCTGGTCCTCGCGGGCTGGTTCCGGTGGCCGCCGGCAGCCGGCCGTTCCGTCTCCACGGACCGGGTCGGCCTGCGTGGCCGACCGTGACCCTGGTCTGACGAGTCGTCATTCCCGCTCTCCGGTCGGTTGCTTCAGGACCGGTCGCGGTGGCGTCGGCGGTCGTGGCGCCGAACCGGCGTGCGCTGCGGGGCCGTTGTCCCGCAGCATGGCCCACACTCCCGAGGATGCCCTTCGTCGTCGAGCGCGAGGTGCGGTTCGGGCGGGCCCGGGGAG
>NZ_LJBR01000656.1 GCF_001282115.1 Streptomyces sp. NRRL B-24085
CCCCCATAGACGCCACGCACCCCCTCATAGAACTCACCGGCCGTCTCCCGCTGGCCCTGCGCGTCGTGGCCGCCCGGCTGGCCGCCCGGCACGCCCTCACCCCCGACGTCCTCGCCGACCAACTGGCCGCCGCCGAGGACCGGTTGCGGCACCTGGAGTACGACGACCTGTCCGTCCGCCGGTCCCTGGCCGTCGCCCACGACGCCCTCGCCGCCTCCGGCCGCCGCTCCGACCGCGACGCCGCGCTCGCCCTGTGCCGTATCGGCGCCCTCGACCTGCCCACCTACGGCGTCCCCCTCGTCGCCCGCCTCCTCGGCACCGACGGCACCGACGAGACCCGCGCGGAGGACGCGCTCGACCGCCTCGTCGACGTGGCCCTGCTGGAGGAGAAGGCGTACGGCCGCTACGCCCCGCACGGCCTGGTCCGCGACTTCGCGCGGGAACTTGCGGGCACCGGGCACGCCCCCGACATCGCCCGCACCGCCCTGCGCTGGTACGCGGCCGTCGCCGAACGCGCCCTCGCCGCGATCGTCGAACCCGGTCTCGACCTGGAGGACCGCCGCCGCCCGACCGCCGCGCAGCCACCGGAGCACGCGGCGCACGTCCTGGCCATTCCGCCGTTCCCCTCCTCGGAGAAGGCCTTCGCCTGGGGTGAGTCGGAGCTGGAGAACATCGTCGCCCTGGCCGAACGGCACCGGGACACCCCCGACGAACGCACCGCCGCGCACGTCTCCACGCTGTTGCGGCTGCTGTCGCCCCTCCTCCAGCGCAGCGGCCGGGTCGCCGAGACCGAGGTCCTGTGCCGGGCCGCGCTCACCGTGGCGCGACGGCTCGGCGACGAGGAGGCCGAGGCGTGCGCCCTGGGCGACCTGGCCGGACTGCACTTCCTGACCGGGCGGCACAGCGAGGCCCTGGCCCTCAACGACCGGGCCCTCGCGATCTGGCGACGGCTCGGCAGGGACTCCTGGACGCGCCGCTGCCTCAACAACCGGGGCCTGCTGCTCGAAGGCCTGGGCCGGCACGCCGAGGCGGGCGAGGCTCTGCGGCAGAGCCTCGCCTACGCACGGCGGCTGAACGACCCCTACGGCGAGGCCGTCACCCACAGCAACCTCGGCAACCTGTACGAGCACACCGACCCGCGCGCCGCCATCGAGCAGCACCGCCGCTCGCTCGCCATCGGGGAGAGGACCGGCAGCGTGGTCGTACGGCACTCGGCGCACTGCAACATCGGCCACGCCCATCTCACCCTCGGCGAACCGGCCGCCGCGGTGGCGCACTTCGAGGAGAGCCTGCGCATCCTCGGCAGCCTCGGCGACTGGCACGGTGAGTCGCAGACCCGCCTCGGCCTGGTCCGCGCCCTGCGCCTGATCGGCCACGGCGAACGCGCCGCCGCGGAGTGCGCGGAACTGCTGCGCCGCGCGGACGCCCGCGCCGACCGCTACACCGGCGCCCTCGCCCGCCACCAGCACGGACTCCTGCTGCGCGAGCGGGGCCGGACCGAGGAGGCGCACGAGCAGTGGCGGGCCGCTCTCGACGCGCTGGACGGCACGGACGAGCGGGCGGTGCTCCAGGAACTCATCGCCCTGCTCGACGACTCGGGCTTACGGTGATCACTTCGCGTCCGCGTAGCACTCCACGACCGCCGTCGTGAACGGGAACCGCACCGGCGTCTCACCGAACGTCAGCCGCCCGGCCAGGTCCGACGCCGCTCCGATGGCCGCCACGACCGCCTCGGCCTCCTCCGCGGGACAGTGCACGATCACCTCGTCGTGCTGGAAGAAGACCAGTTCGGCAGCCATCCCCGCGCAGGCCTGCCGCAGCGCGGCGAGCAGCAGCAGGGCCCAGTCGGCGGCGCTGCCCTGCACCACGAAGTTCCGGGCGAAGCGGCCGCGGGCGCGGGAGTTGGTGGAGGCGTACCCCGGCACCCAGCCGTCCTCGCCGGAAGCGGGCGGCCCGGCCGGGTCGTCCTGGGGGATGCCCGCCTCCTCCGCGTCACCCGCCCCGGCCGCGGGCGGGCAGGTCCGCCCCAGCCAGGTCCGCACCAGCCGGCCCTCCTCGCCGGCGCGGGCCGCGTCGTCGACGTACGCGACCGCCTTCGGGAAGCGGCGTCTGAGGGCGGCCAGGTTCTTCAGCCCGTCGCCGGAGGTCTGGCCGTAGACCGCGCCGAGCACGGCGAGTTTGGCCTGGGCGCGGTCGCCGGAGAAGGCCCGGTCGGAGACGGACTGGTAGAGGTCGGTCGCGCGGCCGGCCACCTCCATGAGTCCCGGGTCGCGCGAGATGGCGGCGAGCACCCGCGGCTCCATCTGGTCGGCGTCGGCGACGACCAGCCGCCAGCCGGGGTCGGCGACCACCGCGCGCCGGATGACCTTGGGGATCTGGAGGGCGCCGCCGCCGTTGGTGACCCATCTGCCCGTGACGGTCCCGCCGGCGAGGAACTCGGGCCTGAACCGCCCGTCCCGCACCCAGTCCTGGAGCCAGGACCAGCCGTGGGCGACCCAGATGCGGTACAGCTTCTTGTACTCGACCAGCGGCTTCACGGCCGGATGGTCCAGGGACTCGATCTCCCACCGCCGCGTCGACCTCACCTTGATGCCCGCCTGCGCGAACGCCTTGACGACATCGGCGGGCAGGTCGGGCCGCACCCGGCGCCCGAAGGCCGCGGACACCTCGTCGGCCAGCTCGGCGAGGCGCCGGGGCTCACCGCCACCGGCGTACCGCTCGCCGAGCAGTTCGTGCAGCACCCGGCGGTGGGTCTCGGCGCTCCACGGCAGCCCGGCGCGGTTCATCTCGGCGGCCACCAGCATTCCCGCCGACTCGGCGGCGGTCAGCAGCCGCATCCGGTCGGGGTGCGCGGTGGTGTCGTGCCGCCGCTGCTGGTCGGCGTAGACCTCGACGAGGTCGGTCAGCGGCACATGGACGCTCTGCGGCTCGAACAGGGAGGACTGCGAGCCCGGTTCGGCGGCGCGCTGTGGCGGATCGGGCGGTACCGGGCCGCCGCGCAGGCGGGCCAGGGCGGCGGCGGCCGAACGCGGTTCCCCGTACCGCCCCTCGTGGCCGAGCAGGAGGGTCTCGGCGTCCTCGATGTCGTAACACCGCTCCACCCGCACCCCCGCGGCGAGCAGGCGCGGATAGACCTCGGCGGTGGACCGCCACACCCACCGCGTCACCTCCGGCCGCCCCCGCACGGCCTCGACCAGATCCCGCTCCCGCAGCACCGGTCCCACGGGCAGCCCGTCGGACCCGAGGGCGGCCAGCTCCACACCACCGTCCTCGGCCGGAGCGAGAGCCCAGCGGTCGGTCACACCTGCGAGTCTGCCAGCCACCTCTGACAACGGACCTTCCGGACAGCGCAGGCCACGGCGCCCGTACGGGGGCGGGGGCTGGGC
>NZ_LJBR01000657.1 GCF_001282115.1 Streptomyces sp. NRRL B-24085
GTGCTGGACATCATCGGGCTGGGGGAGTGGGTGCACGCGGGGGACGTGCGGGACGTGTTCGGGGAGCCGGGCGCCTACGGGGGCGCGGGGCTGCCCGACGCGCTGGCCCTGCTGGCCCGCGCCACCCGGGAACGCGGCCACCTCCCCCTCCACGCCGACCTCGACGACCTGGACGAACCGCTCCGCCTCGGCGACACGGCCGGTGACCGCACCCCGGCCCGCTACATCGGGGACGCGGCGACCCTCGTACGGCTGTACTCGGGGCGTCCGGTGGAGGGACGGACGTACGAGCTCGCGGGGGTGGAGGCCAAGGAGCTGAACATCTTCGCCGAGATCGGCTGAGACGCGGCGGTGAGGGGGACCCCGGGGCGGCGTATTCTTGAATTGGACTAGACCTGTAGCCGCCCGAGACCGTCGACGAATGGGGTCCCATGAGCAAGCGTGCAGTCCTGGAGGTGATCGCCCTCGACGTCGAGGACGCGATCGCCGCCCAGGCCGGAGGGGCGGACCGGCTGGAACTGGTGACCGACATGGCGGCGGACGGTCTGACGCCGACGGTCTCGACGGTCACCGCGATCCGGGACGCCGTGGACATCTCGCTGCGGGTGATGCTCCGGCTGTCGGACGGGTTCGGGGCGGGCGACGCCCACGACGTCGGGCGGCTGGTCGGGATCGCCGAGCAGATGCGGGAGGCCGGGGCCGAGGAGTTCGTGCTCGGCTTCCTGGACGCGGCCGGCGACGTCGACCTCGCGGCGGTGGAGCGGGTCGTGGAAGCGCTGGACGGCTGCCGCTGGACCTTCCACCGGGCCCTCGACCACGCCTCGGACCGCGACGCCCTGCGCAAGCAGTTGGCCGACCTGCCGGGCCTGGACACCTACCTCACGGCAGGCTCCGCGACCGGCGTCGACGAGGGCCTGCCGGTGCTCCGCACGGAGTCGTCGAGGACCGGCGAGCCGGGGTACGAGCAGCAACTGCTGGTGGGCGGCGGACTGCGCCTGGACCATGTGCCGGACCTGCGGGCATCCGGTGTCGCCGCCTTCCACATCGGCGGCGCGGCCCGACCGGGCGGATGGGAGACCCCGGTGTCGGCGGCCGCGGTGGGGGAGTGGCGGCGGGCGGTGGACGGGGTGCCCCGCTAACCCTTCGACGGCCGCAGGTGCAGTGAGGGGCCGCGCTCTCGCTGTTCCCGCTGTTCCCCCTGTACGAGCGCAGGGGCCCACGCTGGTGACCGTGGTGGCCGTGACGGCGGGCGTGGTGGCCGTGACGGCGGGCGGGGTGTTTCGCTAAGCCTTCAGCGGCCGCAGGCACAGCGACGTGTCGCCGTCCTCGCTGTACTCCGGGTAGGCGATGTAGTCCCCGGCCGGGCAGGTGCCGTTCGCCGGGGCGGTGACACGGAGTTCCGCGTCGGAGGAGTCACAGCTCTCCGGCTGGAGGTCCTGTTCCGGCCAGGTCGCGTCGTTGCGGGCGCACGAGCCGGCCGTGAGCGTCGGCTCGTCGGCACGGTCACTCGCCCCGGCCACCAGACCGGCGAGCACCAGCGCCGTGAACGCGACCACCGCCACGCCCAGCAGGCCCATCGGGATCAGTGCCAGGATTCCGGCCGGCCGCTTGAACACCGGCTTTCCGGGGTCCAGCGGCGGCCGGAACCCCGGCGCGACCGGCTCCGGGATGCGCCGGATGCCCGACAGCGCGCCGAGGTTGCCCAGCAGGGTGACGGGCGTGATCAGCACCGACAGCGGCCCCCACCAGCCCGTCA
>NZ_LJBR01000658.1 GCF_001282115.1 Streptomyces sp. NRRL B-24085
TCGACCAGCGGGAACGGCTCCTCACCGGCGCCGGTGAGGGGGTCGACGGCGAGGGACGGCAACACGACGCCGACCCCGGTGAGCGCCTCCCGCAGGGACTCCAGGACTTCTTCGGTGGACCGCACACTCTCCTCCATCGGCACGCTGAGTTGGCAGTTCGCGACACAGCGTGTCCGACACGGCTCTAACCTGGCCATATGGACCAGCCCAACAACCGCACCTGGTGGATGGGGAGTCGCACATGCCGGGACCGAAGGACCTCGACCCGTCGTCCTCACCGAGGGCCCTGCTGGGCGCGGAGCTGCGGCACGCCCGGGAGAAGGCGGGGCTCAGCCAGGAGGAGTTGGGGCAACGGCTGTTCGTGAGCGGGTCGTTCGTGGGGCAGCTGGAGGCGGGTACGCGGCGGATGCAACGGGATGTCGCGCGACAGCTGGACGAGGTGCTGGGGACCGACGGGTTCCTTCAGCGGAACTGCGCGGCGGCGGCCAAGTCCAGGTACCCGGAGCACTTCTCGGAGGTGGCGGAGGCCGAGACCCAGGCCACGGCGATCAGGGAGTACACACCGCTCCTGATCCCCGGACTGCTGCAGACGCCCGCTTATGCACGAGCCGTGAACTGTGCGTACGACCCCACAGCGCCGAAGGAAACCATCGACGAGTGGGTGAACGGCCGGTTGGAGCGGACCCGCCTGCTCGACCATCCAACAAAGCCGCTGTTGTGGGCGGTGCTTGACGAGGCCGCCTTGCGCCGAGAGACCGGTGGCCGGGCGGTGATGGCCGAGGCCCTGCGGCACATCGCCGCCCTGGCACATCGGAGCCGCGTCATGATGCAGGTGTTGCCACTCAGTGCAGGAGCACACGCGGCGATGCAAGGTGCCATGAAACTGATGGAGTTCGAAGACGCCCCTCCGCTGGTCTACTACGAGGGGGTACGCAACGGACGGATGGAGGACGACCCGGCTACCGTCGCCCAACTGAGGTTCACATTTGATCTCCTCGTGGCCTCTGCCCTCTCACCGGAGAACTCCCTGGCCCTGATCGAGGCGTTGGCGCAGGATTATGCCCATGAGGAACAACCCTGAGACTTGGCGCAAGTCGACGTACAGCGGCGGCGGCGGCGACAACTGCCTCGAAGTGGCCGACGGCCACCCCACCGCCATCCCCGTCCGCGACTCCAAGAACCCCCACGGCCCTAAGCTCACGCTCCGGCCCGAATCCTGGTCCGTGTTCGTCAAGGCGGTCATAGAGGTCAGGATCTGACCTATACGACTCCTACCTTGGGCCCATGACCAACACCACGCACGCCATCACGACCAACGAGCGCGCCGACCTGCTGGAGGCGCTGGCCAAGCAGCGGCACTTCCTGCGCTTCACCACTCGCGACCTCACCGACGAGCAGGCCGGGCAGCGGACCACCGTGAGCGAACTGTGTCTCGGCGGTCTGATCAAGCACGTCACGTCGGTGGAACGGAACTGGGTGCGCTTCATCCAGGAGGGCCCGTCGTCGATGGGCGACTTCACCGCCATGACCGAGGACGACTGGGCCCGGCGGGCCGACGAGTTCCGGATGCTGCCCGGCGAGACCCTGGCCGGCGTGCTGGCCGCCTACGCGGAGACGGCCGAGCGGACGGACGAACTGGTCGCCGGCCTGCCCGACCTGGACGCCGCCCATCCGCTGCCCAAGGCGCCCTGGTTCGAGGCGGGGGCCCAGTGGTCGGCCCGCAGGGTGCTGCTGCACATCGTCGCCGAGACCGCCCAGCACGCGGGCCACGCCGACATCGTCCGGGAGGCCCTGGACGGCGCCAAGAGCATGGGCTGACCGGAGCCCCTCCCCGTGCCCCGCAGGTGCAGCAACATCTGCGGGGGCTCGACCCCCTCGTACCCTGAAACCATGAACCACGCCCAGCTCACCGCCCTAGGCCGTGCTCTCCGTCTGCTCGGGGAGCACGGGGACGCCCTCACCGGTGACACCCCGGACGCCAAGCTGCATGAGATGAAGGGCGACCTCAAGCGGGCCCTGGACCTCCTGGAGGACAGCGTCTCCGCCGCTGCCCCCACCACCCGCTGCGCCGAGCACCCGAACGGCCCGGTCGACGAGAACGCCCCCGACCTGTGCCTGCTGTGCGAGACGCGGCGCAGGGCGGCCCGCCGCGCCGAGATCAACGGCC
>NZ_LJBR01000659.1 GCF_001282115.1 Streptomyces sp. NRRL B-24085
ACCCAGCCGGGGCCGGGGTGTGGTGCCTGCGCGCCCGGCCGACGTCGACCGGCCGGCGAGGCGCGCAGGGGCAGGTGGGTCAGGCGGTCCGCAGCCAGACGGCCGTGTCCGACGGCAGCTTGCCGTCGCTCTCCAACGGGCCGCTGGACAGGAGCACTTCGCCGGCCACCGGCAGATCGACGGGCGCCTCGGACAGGTTGACCACGCAGATCGGGCCCCCGGGACGGGCGAAGGCCAGCACTCCTTCCTCGGCGGGCAGCCACTGCATCGGTCCGTGGCCGAAGGACGGCTCGGAGCGCCGGATGCGCAGCGCCTCGCGGTAGAGCGTGAGCATCGACTGCGGGTCACCGTTCTGCCGGTCCACCGCGTACGGCGCCCAGTCCTCGGGCTGCGGCAGCCAGGGCGCGGCCCCCGTGCCGAAGCCGTAGGCGGGGGCCTGGGCCTCCCACGGCAGCGGTACCCGGCACCCGTCGCGGCCGGGGTCGATGCCGCCGGAACGGAAGTGCATGGGGTCCTGGATGCGGTCGAGGGGGATGTCGGCCTCGGGCAGCCCCAGTTCCTCGCCCTGGTAGAGGTAGACCGAACCGGGCAGGGCCAGGGTCAGCAGGGCGGCGGCCCGGGCGCGGCGCGTGCCCAGAGCGAGGTCGGTGGGGGTGCCGAAGCGCTTGGCGGCGAAGTCGAACCCGGTGTTCTCACGGCCGTAGCGGGTGACGGTGCGGGTGACGTCGTGATTGCACAGCACCCAGGTCGCGGGGGCTCCGACGGGGGCGTGTTCGGCGAGGGTGTCGTCGATGGTGCGACGCAGCCGGTCCGGCTCCCAGGGGCAGGCGAGGAAGTTGAAGTTGAACGCGGTGTGGAGCTCGTCGGGGCGCAGATAGCGGGCGAAGCGCTCGGCGTCGGGCAGCCACACCTCGCCGACGAAGACGCCGCCGTACTCGTCGGCGACGGCACGCCAGGACCGGTAGATGTCGTGGAGCTCGTCCTGGTCGATGTACGGGTGGGGGTCCACGTCCTCCACGAAGTCGGCGAGCGCGGGATCTTTGGCGAGCAGCGCGGCGGAGTCGATGCGAACGCCGGCGACACCGCGCTCGAACCAGAAGCGCAGCACGTCCTCGTGCTCCTGGCGGACCTCGGGGTGGGACCAGTTGAGGTCGGGCTGCTCGGGGGTGAACAGGTGCAGGTACCACTCGCCGTCCGGGACGCGCGTCCAGGTGGGGCCCGAGAACTGGGAGGGCCAGTTGTTCGGGGGCAGTTCCCCGTTCTCGCCGCGTCCGGGGCGGAAGTGGAACCGCTCCCGCTCCGGGCTGCCGGGGCCGGCGGCCAGGGCCGCCTGGAACCAGACGTGCTGGTCGGACACGTGGTTGGGGACGATGTCGACGATGACGCGGATACCGACCGCGGCGGCCTCGGCGATCAGTTTCTCGGCCTCGTCGAGGGTGCCGAAGGCGGGGTCGATGGTGCGGTAGTCGGCGACGTCGTATCCGCCGTCGACGAGGGGCGAGGCGTACCACGGGGTGAACCAGACGGCGTCGACGCCGAGTTCGGCGAGGTAGGGCAGTCTCGCCCGGACGCCCGCGAGGTCACCGGTGCCGTCGCCGTCGCCGTCGGCGAAGCTGCGGGGGTACACCTGGTAGATGACGGCGTCGCGCCACCAGAGGTCGGTGCCGGGTGTGTGAGGGGCTGCCACAGAGTGGTCCTTTCGGGCAGGAAGAGGTGCCTCGCCGCCGCCCCGGTCGCTGCGGGGCGGGTGGTGACGGGGCGGCGGCGAGTTCTCGGG
>NZ_LJBR01000066.1 GCF_001282115.1 Streptomyces sp. NRRL B-24085
CACCCTCCCGTTCCCCACGACGACAGCCGCTCCCAGCGCCGCCCCCATCGCATGCGCCCCCACGTCCCCGATCATCGCGCGCTCACCGAGGTCGTCCGGCAGCACAGCGGCAGCCGCCCCCACGGCCACGCCGGCCAGCTCCGACCGCGCCATCCCCGGCACCCCGAGCGCCACCACCGCAGCGGCCGCCCGACCGGGCCGTACGTCCACGAGGTTGACGAAATGCGCGGTCCCGGCGATGACGACACCCGCGAGCACCTTGTCGGCGACCCGCTCCTTCATCAGCGCGCCCGCGACGAGCCCGGCCGCCGAGATCCCGAACAACTTGACGGCCCCGCTGGTGACTTCACCGTCCCGCAGCGCACCCAGATGCGCCCGGAAGCCCCGCCGGTGGTCCCCGGCGAGGTCGTCGTAGGCCCCGCAGAGCCCGGCGACGGCGACAGCGAGCCCCGCGGCGGGCCGAACGCGCCAGGCCCCGACCGAAGCGGCCAGCGCACTCGCGGGGCCGGCGTACAACTCCACCGTCCGACCGGCGTAGTTCTTCCGCTCCCACCGCTCCCGGCCGCCCGGCGCCTTGGCGCGGAGGAGGGCCGTCCCGGCGCGCGTCAGGGCAGCGGTGAGCCCCAGGGACCATGTGCGCCCCGGCGACGCATCCCTCACGCGTCCGCCCGGGCCGTGGCCAGCAACTCCTCCGCGTGCGCCCGGGCCGTCTCCGAGTCCTCCTGTCCGGCGAGCATCCGGGACAGCTCCCGAACCCGCTCCTCGCCCTCCAGCACCTTCACACCGGACCGGGTCACGGAACCGTCGTTGGTCTTCTCGACCAGCAACTGCCGGTCGGCGAAGGCCGCCACCTGCGGCAGGTGGGTCACCACCACGACCTGCGCCGTCTTCGCGAGCCGTGCCAGGCGGCGCCCGATCTCCACCGCCGCCTTGCCGCCGACACCGGCGTCGACCTCGTCGAAGAGGTACGTGGGCACGGGGTCGGTCCCGGCGAACACCACCTCGACAGCCAGCATCACGCGCGACAGCTCACCGCCGGACGCGCCCTTGGCGATGGGCCGCGGCGGGGCGCCCGGGTGCGGGGCGAGCAGCAGCTCGACCTCGTCGGCACCGGCCGGTCCGTACGCGACCGCACGCCCGCCGACCTCCACGCCGTCCGGGTCCTCGGTCTGCCGGATGGCGAAGGACACGCGCGCGTGGGGCATCGCCAGCGAGGCCAGCTCCGCCGTCACCGCCGCCGCGAACCGCTCCGCGGCCTCGGTCCGGGCATCCGTCAACGCCTGCGCGAGTCCGCCCAGTTCGGCCCTGAGCGCGTCCCGCTCGGCGGTCAGCTCCTCGATCCGCTCGTCGTCGCCGTCCAGTTCGGTCAGCCGCGCGGCGCTCTGCTCGGCCCAGGTGAGCACGGCGGCCACGTCGTCGCCGTACTTGCGCGTCAGCGCGGTGAGCGCGGCCCGCCGCTCCTCCACGGCCGACAGCCGCAGCGGATCGGCGTCCAGGTCGTCGGCGTATCCGGCGAGCTCGCCGGCCACGTCGCCGAGCAGGATCCCGATCTCCCCGATCCGGTCGGCGAGCGCGGCGAGGGCCGGGTCGTGCGACCGTACGGCCTCCAGAGCCCGCTGGGCGCCCGCCACGAGCGTCGCGGCGTCGATCCCCTCGGGGTCCTCGGGGTTGCCCGCGAGGGCGGCATGGGCGGCCGTGGCGGCGGACGACAGCGCCTCGGCGTGTCCGAGCCGCTCGGCCTCCTCCGCCAGCTCGACGTCCTCGCCGGCCCGCGGCTCCACCCCCGCGATCTCGTCGAGCCCGAACCGCAACAGGTCGGCTTCCTGGGCCCGCTCACGCGCGCGCGTGACGATCTCGTCCAGCTCGACGGAGACGGCCCGCAGCCGCCGGTAGGCCTCGGTGTACTTGGCGAGCGGCACGGCGACCGCGTCGCCCGCGTACCGGTCCAGCGCCTGCCGCTGCCGGTTCAGCTTGAGCAGCCCCTGCTGATCGGTCTGCCCGTGGACGGCGACCAGCTCGTCGGCGAGCTCGGCGAGCACCCCGACCGGCACCGACCGCCCGCCCAGGTGCGCCCGCGACCGCCCCTCGGCGGAAACGGTACGGCTGATCAGCAGCGCCCCGTCGTCGAGCTCGGCCCCGGCCTCCTCGGCCCGTACGACGACGGAGTCGCCGGCGGACACGGTGATCCGCCCCTCCACGACCGCCTTCTCGGCCCCGATCCGTACGAGCGCCGCGTCCGCCCGCCCACCGAGCAACAGACCGAGGCTGGTGACCACCATGGTCTTTCCCGCACCCGTCTCACCGGTGACAGCGGTGAACCCGGGCGACAGCTCGACGACAGCGTCATCGATGACTCCGAGCGACCGTATCCGCATCTCTTCCAGCACGGTGAAGACCTTACGAGGTCCGGGCGGGCAAGTGCGAGGTGCCCTTGTCACTCGGGCGAGTGTCAGGCCTTCAGGGGCGCGGGGAACTGCGCGAGAAGCCCCACCGGCTCGCAGCCGCTCACGCTCCGCAACCACCTCCCACGGTTGGCTAGTGAGGCGCCCCCCGCCACCCGGAAACCGGCAACGCAAACTTCGCCACAAGCCGATCGGTGAAGGACGCGTGATGCAGCCGAGCCAGCCGCACCGGCACAGCCCCCCGCCGCACCTCCACCCGGGCCCCCGGCGGCAACTCGAACGTCCGCCGCCCGTCACACCACAACACCCCCGGCGGAATATGCGGCAGCAGCTCCACGGCCAGGACGGAGTTCGGCGAGGTCACCAGCGGCTTCGCGAACAGCGCGTGCGCCGAGATCGGCACCATCAGCAGCGCCTCCACCTCGGGCCACACCACGGGCCCGCCCGCGGAGAAGGCGTACGCGGTGGACCCGGTGGGCGTCGACAGCACGATCCCGTCGCACCCGAACCCGGTCACCGGCCGCCCGTCGATCTCCAGCACGACCTCGAGGAGCTTCTCGGCGCCGGCCTTCTGCACGGCCGCCTCGTTCAGCGCCCAGTCGGTGTGGACGATGTCCCCGTTCCGGTGAACGACGACATCGACGGTCATCCGCTCCTCGACCTCGTACGCCTTGGACACCACCCGGTCGACGACCTTGTCGAGGTCGTCCCGCTCGGCCTCCGCGAGGAACCCGACGCTGCCCAGGTTGACGCCGAGCATCGGCACCCCGGACGCGCGCGCGAACTCGGCGCCGCGCAGCAGCGTCCCGTCACCGCCGAGCACGATGAGCAGCTCGCACCCTTCGAGGCACTGCGGGGTCGCCTCCTTGACCAGCTGCACCTCGGGCGGCAGCGGCAGGTCGGCCGCCTCGTACTCCAGGACGCGCACCCCGATGTCGGAGCGCAGCAGCCCCTTCACGACCAGCTCGGCACTGCGAATGGCCGCGGGCCGCCCGGTGTGGGCGAGCAGGAAAACAGTACGAGCTCGGTTCTGGCTCAACGCGGCCCCTCCGCAACTGCACGGTCGACATCGGCCGGGTCCAGGGCGGGCGCCCCGGCACGCAGCCACAGAAAGTATTCGACATTGCCCGAGGGCCCGGGCAGCGGACTGGCCGTGACCCCGTTCACCCCGAGCCCGAGCTCGCCCGCCTTCTCGGCCACTCCCCGCACGGCCTCCGCCCGCAGCTGCGTGCTCCGTACCACTCCCCCGCTGCCCAGCCGTTCCTTCCCCACCTCGAACTGCGGCTTCACCATCATCACCAGATCGGCGTCCGGCTTCACGCACCGCACCAGGGCGGGCAGTACCAGTCCGAGCGGGATGAAGGACAGGTCCCCCACGACAAGATCCACTGGTTCCCCATCGATCGCTTCGAGCGTCAACTCGCGTACGTTCGTACGGTCCTTGACGGTGACGCGTTCATCGCTCCGGAGAGACCATGCGAGTTGGCCGTAACCGACGTCGACGGCGACCACATGCGCGGCCCCGGCCCGCAGCAGCACATCGGTGAACCCGCCCGTGGAGGCGCCGGCGTCCAGCGCCCGCCGCCCTTCGACGACGAGCCCCTGCGGCACGAACACGTCGAGCGCCCCCGCGAGCTTGTGCCCGCCCCGGGACACGTAGTCGGGATCGCCGTCGTCGCTCTGCACCACGATCGCCGCCGCGGTCTCCACCTGCGTGGCGGGCTTGGTCGCGACGGTCTTGCCGACGGTGACCCGCCCGGCCGCGATCAGCTGGCTGGCGTGCTCACGCGAGCGCGCCAGCTTCCGCCGGACCAGCTCCGCGTCCAGCCGACGGCGTGCGACTCCTGCCACGTTCGGTTCAGCTCCTAGTGCCATACGAGGGTGAGGGCGCCCTCTGGTCATACGACGGTGAGGGCGCCGGGGGTCCCGGGCGGGCGTCGAGCGCGGTGAGCGCGTCGCGCAGCCCCCGGTGTACATCCTCGTACACCTCCACGTGTCCGTCCGTGGCGAGGTGGTCGGCGTCACCGAGCCGCTCCAGTCCGGCGTCGACCTCCGCGTTGCCGGTGGGGGTGCGAGGGACGTTCAGAGGGGCGGGGGCGGCCGGGTCGTGCCCGGGCTCGACCGCGGCCTCGTGTGAAGGCTCCGGAACAGCGTCGCTCATGCCCAGACGCTACCTCGAACCGCTGGGGTACCGTCGATCGCGATGGCCACGATCGAGGAGTGCCGCGCCGCACTCGAGAAGCTCTCCGACAGCATGGGCAACGCCGAGGGGGACGTCGCCGCGGCGGCGTCCATGGACCGCTCGGTGAGCTGCCGCGTCACCGATCTCGACGTCACCTTCGTCGGTCGCATGACCGGCGGCCGGATCGTGGTGCACGACACCCTGCAAGGTCCTCCCCGGGAGAAGGCCCAGATCCGACTGACCATGTCCGGCGACGACCTGGTGGCGCTGGTCGACGGCGAGCTGAACTTCGCCAAGGCATGGGGCTCGGGCCGGGTGAAGCTGGAGGCGGGCCTCAGGGACCTGTTCCAGCTCAGGAAGCTTCTTTAGCGATCACGCCCGCGCGTGCCTTGCGCGCGGCCGGCACCACCAGCGGTGTGCCCGTCTCCGGGTCATCGATGACCTGGCAGCGCAGTCCGAAGACCTCCTCGACCAGCTCGGCAGTGACGATGTCGTTGGGGGCGCCCTCGGCGATGATCCGCCCACCCTTGAGCGCGATGAGATGAGTGGCGTACCGGGCCGCGTGGTTGAGGTCGTGCAGGACCGCGACCAGGGTGCGGCCCTGCTCCTCGTGCAGCTCGGCGCAGAGGTCGAGGACGTCGATCTGGTGCTGGATGTCGAGGTAGGTCGTCGGCTCGTCCAGGAGCAGCAGGGGCGTCTGCTGGGCGAGCGCCATCGCGATCCACACCCGCTGCCGCTGACCGCCGGACAGCTCGTCGACGTACCGTTCGGCGAGTTCGGCGACCCCGGTCTGCCGCATGGACTCCTGGACGACCCGCTCGTCCTCGGTGGACCACTGGCGCAGGATGCCCTGGTGCGGGTAGCGGCCGCGGCCGACCAGGTCGGCGACGGTGATTCCGTCGGGCGCGATCGACGACTGCGGGAGCAGGCCGAGCGTGCGGGCGACCTTCTTCGCCGGCATCGACTGGATGACCTGTCCGTCGAGGAGCACCTTGCCCTGACTGGGCTTGAGCATGCGCGACAGGGCCCGCAGGAGCGTGGACTTGCCGCACGCGTTGGGGCCGACGATCACCGTGAAGGAGTTGTCGGGTATCTCCACCGACAGCTGCTCGGCGATGACGCGCTGGTCGTAGGCCAGGGTGACGGTGTCGGCGGACAGGCGGTTCACGGTGCTCCTTGTGCTCCTTGTGCTCTTTGGGGCGTTCATATCCGGCCCGCCCTGCGCTCGGTGACCAGGAGCCACAGCAGGTAGACACCGCCGAGGACTCCGGTGACCACGCCGACGGGCAGCTGATCGGCGCCGAAGACCTTCTGCGAGACCAGGTCGGCGGTGACCAGGAGGGTCGCGCCCATGCACAGGGACGGCAGCAGGTTGGGGCCGGGCGAGCGGGTGAGGCGGCGGGCCAGCTGCGGTGCGGTGAGCGCGACGAAACTGACCGGTCCGGCGGCCGCGGTGGCGGCGGCGGTGAGCAGGACGGCGGCGACCAGGAGCAGCAGCCGTACGCGTTCGACGCGCACCCCGAGCGCGTTGGACACGTCGTCGCCCATCTCCATCATCCTGAGGCCGCGCGCGTTGGCGAGGACCAGCGGGACGAGGACGGCGCACAGCCACAGCAGCGGCCACACCTGCGTCCAGTCCCGGCCGCTGAGGGAGCCGGTCATCCAGACGACGGCCTGGGCCGCCTCGGTGATCGTCGACCTGGTCAGCAGATAGCCGTTGACCGCCGTGACGATCGCGGAGACGCCGATGCCGACCAGGACCAGCCGGTACCCGTGCACCCCCTGCTTCCAGGCCAGCAGATAGATGGCGAGCCCGGTCACCAGGCCGCCCACGAGCGCGCCGAGGGTGACCTGGCTCGCACTCCCGGAGAACAGCACGATCACCGTGAGCGCCCCGGCCGTGGCCCCCTGGCTGAGGCCGAGGACGTCGGGACTGCCCAGCGGATTGCGGGAGACGGCCTGGAACAGCGCGCCGCCGAGTCCGAGCGAGGCGCCGACCAGGAGTCCGACGAGGACCCGCGGCAGCCGCAGCTCGTTGACGATGAACTCCTGCCCGGCGTTGCCGTTCCCGAGCAGCGTCTTGAGCACGTCCCCGGCGGGGATGGGGAAGTCGCCGGTGCCGATCAGCACGACGCTCGCGATGAGCGCGGCGAGCAGGATCAGGGCGACGACGACAGCGGCCCGGACGTCCAGCCGGACGGAGAGCCCGCCGGGGGTCCTGATGGCACGGTTGGTCCTCACAGTTGGGCCGTCCTCCGCCGTCGTACGAGAAAGATGAAGACCGGCCCGCCGATGATCGCGGTGACGATGCCGACCTGGAGCTCCGCGGGCCGGGCCACGATCCGGCCGATCACGTCGGAGCCCAGCAGCAGCACGGGCGACAGGATGGTCGCGTACGGCAGGATCCAGCGCAGGTCGGGTCCGGTGAAGGAGCGCACGATGTGCGGCACCATCAGGCCGACGAACACGATCGGGCCGCAGGCGGCGGTCGCGGCCCCGCACAGCACGGTCGCGGAGAGCATGGCCAGCGCCCGGGTGCGGTTGAGGTTGGCGCCGAGGGCCTTGGCGGTGTCGTCGCCCATCTCCATCGCGTTGAGCGGCCTGGCCAGCCCGAGGGCGAGGAGGGAGCCGGTCGCGAGGAAGGGCAGCACCTGGAGGATGGTCGAGTTGTCCGCCGAGGACAGCGAACCGACCGTCCAGAAGCGCATCTTGTTGAGCGCCTGGTCGTCGGTGATCATCACGGCCTGGAGGTAGCCGTACAGGGCCGCGCTGATCGCCGTACCGGCCAGCGCGAGCCGCACCGGCGTGGCACCCCGGCTGCCGCCCAGGAACCAGACCAGGGCGCCCACCGCGGCCGCGCCGGCAAAGGCGAACCACACATACCCGCTGAGCGAGGTGACGCCGAAGAAGGTGATCGCGGTGACGACCGCGGCGGACGCGCCCGCGTTGATGCCGAGCAGTCCGGGGTCGGCCAGCGGATTGCGGGTGAGCGCCTGGAGCACCGCCCCGGACAGGCCGAGCGCGGCCCCCGCGAGCAGCCCGAGGACGGTCCGCGACAGCCGGTCGGCCACCACGACGTCGGCGTAGCTCCCCGTGTCCTGGAACAGCCCGTGCCAGACCTGCTCCACGGACAGTCCTTTCGCCCCGACCGCAATGCTCGCCGTCGCGACGAGCACCAGGATCGCGACGGACACGAGGAGCCCAAGGACCCGTATCGCCCGGCGGGTTGGGGGCGCGGGGGCGGTCTCCGCGCGCTGTTCGGGAGGACTGTCGACCAACACGCAGTTAGGTTAGCCTACCCTGCCAACCAGCCACGATCCCGAGACGCGAACGTCACCGGACTCACAGGACCCCGCACCCCGCCGTCACAGCCCCAGCCTGGCCAGCGCCTTCCCCGCGTCCAGCTCGCACACACCGTCCCCGGCCGCCGTCCAGGCCGCCGCGCACAGCGCCCGCAGCCCGTCCAGTGCCTCCCCGTCGCCGTCGAGTTCCAGCCGCCCCGCCTTCCCGGCCGTGGCGGTCCAGCCACCGCACCGGAAACCGTCGCCCGCCTCGACGACCTCGGGCTGACCGGTGAGCATCCCCCGCAGATCCTGGTCCACATACGTCGGCCTGTGCTGCGGCGGCGCGGCCAGGAGCTGGGCGCCGTCGGTGACACCGGTGAGCACGAGCAGCGAGTCCACCTCGCCGTTGAACGCGCCCTCGATGTCGGTGTCCAGCCGGTCCCCCACCACCAACGGCCGCTCGGCGCCGGTCCGCAGGATCGTCTCCCGGTGCATGGGAGGCAGCGGCTTTCCCGCGACCTGCGGCTCGGCACCGGTCGCGATCCGCACGACCTCCACCGCGGCCCCGTTGCCCGGCGCGATCCCCCGCCCGCTCGGAATCGTCAGGTCCGTGTTCGACGCGAACCACGGGACCCCGCGCGCAACGGCGTAACTCGCCTCGGCGAACCGCCCCCAGGGCAGGTCCGGCCCGCCGAAGCCCTGCACCACGGCCGCCGGGTCGTCGTCGGCCGACTCGACGGGCTCCAGCCCCCGTTCCCGCAGCGCCACCCGCAGCCCCTCACCACCGATCACCAGCACCCGCGCCCCGGCCGGCACCTGCTCGCTGATCAGCCGCGCGACCGCCTGCGCGGAGGTGATGACGTCCTCGGCACCCGTCGGTATCCCCAGCTCGGTGAGGTGCCCGGCCACGGCATCGGGCGTCCGCAGCGCGTTGTTGGTGACGTAGGCGAGGTGCATACCCCCCTCGCGTGCGGTGGCGAGCGACTCGACGGCGTGCGCGATCGCGTTCCCGCCCGCGTACACCACCCCGTCGAGGTCGAGCAGCGCGGTGTCGTACGCCTCGCTCAGGGCCTGCCCACTGCCCTCGGGCCTCGTCCTCACGCGCTGACTCATTCCGCATCGCTCCTCGTTCGACGGCTTTCCCCCGATCATCCCCCATGCCACCGACACCCGTACGATGCCGGGATGAACACAGCAGGTCACCCGGAAGCAACGGCGCGCCGAGGCCTGGAACTCACCCCGTTCCGAGGCCTGCGCTACGACCCCGACCGGGTCGGCAGCCTCGCCGCCGTGACATCCCCGCCGTACGACGTCGTGGTCCGCCCCGACGGCCTGCACCAGCTCCAGTCGAACGACCCGTACAACATCGTCCGGCTGATCCTCCCGCAGGCCACCACCCCGGCCGAACGCAACGAACAGGCGGCCCGCACCCTGCGCGGCTGGCTCTCCGAGGGCGTCCTGGCCGCCGATCGCAAGCCCGGCCTGTACGTCTACGAACAGGACGACGGCGCCGGCCTGCTCCAACGCGGGCTCATCGGCACCCTGCGCCTGTCGGAGCCGTCGGAGGGCGTGGTCCTGCCCCACGAGGACGTCATGCCGCACGTCGTCGCCGACCGCGCCGCCCTCATGCGCGCCACCTGCGCGAACCTGGAACCCCTGCTGCTCACCTACCGCGGCAACGGCACGGAGTCCGTCACGACGGCCGCCATCGAGCACACGGCCGAACAGCCCCCGCTCCTCGCCACCACCACCGAGGACGGCTACAGCCACCGTCTGTGGTCGATCACCGATCCCGCCGAAGTGGCCCGCATCCAGGCCGACCTGACCCAGTACCAGGCCCTCATCGCCGACGGCCACCACCGCTGGGCCACCTACCGCCGTCTACGCGCGGAGCACCCCTCCCCCAGCCCGTGGGACCACGGCCTGGTCCTCCTGGTCGACACGGCCCGCTATCCCCTGCGCGTCCGCGCCATCCACCGCCTTCTGCACGGCGTCCCGGTCTCCCGCTCCCTGGAGCTCCTCGACGGCCTCTTCCGCGTACGACGCCTCGACGTGCCCCTGGCCGAGGCCCTGGACACCCTCGCCGACGCGGCCTGCGCGGGCAACGCGTTCCTCCTCGCCGGCGACGGCGCCTTCCACCTCGTGGACCGCCCCGACCCCGGCCTGCTGTCCCGGACGGTCCCTGCGGACCGCCCCACCGCCTGGCGCACCCTGGACGCCACGGTCCTGCACGCCACGCTGCTCGCCCACGTCTGGCAGATCCCCGAGGACGACCCCGCCCGCATCGCCTACATCCACGACACGGCCGCCACGGTCGAGAAGGCGGAACGCGACGGCGGCACGGCGGTCCTGATGCACCCGGTCCGCGAGGACGTCGTCCGCGACCTCGCCCGCCAGGGCGTCACGATGCCCCGCAAGTCGACGTCGTTCGGGCCGAAACCGGCGTCCGGCCTGGTCCTGCGCGCGCTGGACGTGTGAAGCACGAAGGGGCGGGATCCCGGGATCCCGCCCCTTGCTCACCTGTCCGCGCGTGCGTCAGTCCTTGAGGTCGCCCTCTTCGTCGTCGACATCGTCTGCCACGACCTTCTCGGCGCCCTCGGTGTCAGCCTCGGTCTCGTCCTCGTCGAAGGCGTCGACGAACTCGACCCCGTCGAGCTCGGCGAGCCGGTCGGAGGCGTCCGTGCTGCCGTCCTTGTCGGACTCGACGGCCTTGGCGAACCACTCCCGCGCCTCGTCCTCCCGACCGGCCGCGAGCAGCGCGTCGGCGTACGCGTACCGCAGCCGCGCGGTCCACGGCTGCACCGAGTTGGAGGCCAGCTCGGGGCTCTGCAGCGTCACGATGGCCGCGTCGAGCTGCCCCATGTCACGCCGGGCACCGGCCGCGACGAGCCGCATCTCGACCTGACCGGCCTTGTCCAGCTTGTGCACCTCGGGCGCACCGGCCATGTCCAGCGCCTTCTCCGGCCGCCCGAGCCCACGCTCGCAGTCGGCCATGACCGGCCACAGCTCCACGTTCCCGGTCATCCGCCGCGCGGCCCGGAACTCGGCGAGCGCCTCGCTGTACTTCTGGTTGGCGTACGCCGCGAACCCGGCCGCCTCCCGTACGGCGGCGACACGCGACGCCAGCCGCAGGGCCACCTTGGAGTAGCCGTAGGCACCCTCGGGGTCCTCGTCGATGAGCCGGGCGACCATCACCAGGTTCTTGGCGACATCCTCCGCGAGCCCCTTCGGCAGGCTCTGCAGCTCCTGGCGTACGTCCTTGTCGATCTCCTCGCCCGTGACGTCCTCGGGGATCGGCAGCCGCTTGATCGGCTCACGGTCGCGGTCCCGCTCGTCACGGAACCGACCGCCACCGGGGCCACGCCGGTCGTCGCCACCGCGCCGGTCGTCCCGGCCACGGAACCCGGGTCGCCCACCCCGGTCGTCCCTGCGGGGCCCACCGCGCCCGCCACGGTCGTCCCGCCGGTCGTCACGACGGAAACCCCCGCGCTCGCCCCGGTTGTCGTCCCGGCGGAAACCGCCACGGTCGTCGCGTCGGTCGTCGCGGCGCTCGTAGCTGCCGCGGTTGTCATCACGACGGAAGCCCCCGCGATCCCCGCGGTCATCGCCCCGACGGTCGTCGCGTCGGTCGTCACGGCGCTCGTAGCTGCCGCGGTTGTCATCACGACGGAAGCCGCCGCGGTCCCCGCGGTCGTCGCGACGGAAGCCACCACGGTCGTTGTCGCGGAAGCCGCGGTCACGGTCGTCACGTCGTCCGTACCCGCCACCGCGGTTGTCCCCACCACGGTGGTCGCCGGCACGGTTGTCGTCGCGCCGGAAGCCGCTACGGTCCCCGCGGTCATCGCCCCGACGGTCGTCGCGTCGGTCGTCACGACGCCCGTACCCGCCACCACGGTTGTCGTCACGGCGGAAGCCGCCACGGTCGTTGTCGCGGCGCTCCACGCGCTCGCCACGGTCCCCGCGGTCGTCCCGGCGGAAGGCAGGCCGGTCACCGTCGCGTCGAAACCCACGGTCGCGGTCGTCACGACGGGGCCCGGTCGGGCGGTCGTCGCGACGGAAGGCGGGGCGAGGTCCACGGTCGTCCCCACGCGGGCCACGGTCACGGTCGTCACGCCGTGCGAAGCCGCCACCGCGGTTGTCGTCGCGACGGAAGCCGCCCCGCTCGCCGCGGTCATCGCTTCGACGGTCATCCCGTCGGTCATCCCGTCGGGGGTAGCCACCGCCGCGGTTGTCATCACGGCGGTCATCGCGGCGGTCGTCACGCCGGCCGTAGCCGCCACCGCGATTGCCGCCACGGTCATTGCCGCCGCGGTCGCCTGTACCGCGGTCGTTGTCGCGACGGAAGCCGCCACGGTCACCACGGTCTCCACGGTCTCCTCGGTAACCGCGGTCGCCGCGGTCACCACCGTCCCGTCGCCGCTGGTCGCGTTCCGGTCGGTCGTCGGGAGAGTTGGTGGACATGGTGACTCCTGTCTTCGGTACTGCAAGCATTCTAAAAACAAAAGGACCCCTGGTCCCAGCTGAACGCTGGGACCAGGGGTCCTCCAAAGATTGTTCGGCGGTGTCCTACTCTCCCACAGGGTCCCCCCTGCAGTAC
>NZ_LJBR01000660.1 GCF_001282115.1 Streptomyces sp. NRRL B-24085
GGGTGGGTTCGGGACTGTTGGTCAGGGGGTGAGCCAGGTGGTGGTGTAGGTGTCGATCTCTTCCTTGATCCTGGTCTTGCCGGGCTCGTCGAGGAACGACGCGTCGACCGCGTTCTTCGCGAGTGCGGCCAGGCCCTGCTCGTCGAGGTCGAGGAGGCGTGCCGCCACCGCGTACTCGCTGTTCAGGTCCGTGCCGAACATCGGCGGGTCGTCCGAGTTGATCGTGACGACGACTCCCGCCTTCACGAACTCCTTGACCGGGTGCTCGTCGAGGGTGCGGACCGCTCGGGTCGCGATGTTGGAGGTGGGGCACACCTCCAGCGGGATGCGGTGCTCGGCGAGGTGGGCGAGGAGCGCCGGGTCCTGGGCGGAGCTCGTGCCGTGCCCGATGCGCTCGGCCCGCAGGTGGGTGAGGGCGTCCCACACCGTCTCCGGGCCGGTCGTCTCGCCGGCGTGCGGGACCGAGTGCAGGCCCGCGGCGATCGCCTTGTCGAAGTACGGCTTGAACTGGGGGCGGGGGACGCCGATCTCGGGCCCGCCGAGACCGAAGCTCACCAGGCCCTCCGGGCGGAGGCGGTCGTCGGTGGCGAGCCTCGTCGTCTCCTCGGCGGCCTCCAGGCCGGCCTCGCCGGGGATGTCGAAGCACCAGCGCAGGACCGTGCCGAACTCCGACTCCGCCGCCTTGCGGGCGTCCTCGATCGCCTCCATGAACGCGCGCTCGTCGATGCCGCGGCGGGTCGAGGAGAACGGGGTGATGGTCAGCTCCGCGTAACGGACCTGCTGGCGGGCGAGGTCCCTGGCGACCTCGTAGGTGAGCAGCCGTACGTCCTCGGGGGTGCGGATCAGGTCCACGACGCTGAGGTAGACGTCGATGAAGTGGGCGAAGTCCGTGAAGGTGAAGTAGTCGACGAGCGCCTCGGGGTCGGTGGGGACCTTGGAGTCGGGGTGGCGGGCGGCCAGTTCGGACACGATACGGGGGGAGGCGGAGCCGACGTGGTGGACGTGGAGTTCGGCCTTGGGCAGGCCGGCGATGAAGGTGTGCAGGTGGTCGGTGGTCGTCATGGGGGCCTCCCCTTGCTGGGCGCCGGGCACGGGGGTCTGCCTGTGCGGGGTTGTCCTGTGCGGCGCGGTGATCGGCTGATCGATGCGGAACATGTTAGGGGGG
>NZ_LJBR01000661.1 GCF_001282115.1 Streptomyces sp. NRRL B-24085
CGACCGGCTGCTGTGGCCGCTGCCGCTCGCGCACAGCTACGCCCACTCGCTCTGCCTGCTCGGGACGACCGTGGCGGGTGCCTGCGCCCGGATCACCACGGCACGGGAGCCGGCCGCGCTGATCCGGCTCGTCGAGGAGTTCGCGCCGACCGTGCTGGGCGGAGTGCCGCTCACCTACCAGCAGTTGCTCGACGCCGGACTCGGCGAGGTGCCCTCGCTGCGGGTCTGCGTCACCGCCGGGGCACCGAGCGGTCCGGAGCTGCGGGAGCGGGTCGAGGAACGGCTCGGGGCCCCGCTGCTCGACGGGTACGGCAGCACCGAGACCTGCGGCAAGATCGCGATGGAGTCGGTGGCGGGACCGCGGGTGCGGGGCAGCAGCGGGGCGGTGGTGCCCGGCATGGAGGTGCGGCTCGTCGACCCCGGGACCGGGACGGCGGCCGCGGGCGCCGAGGGCGAGATCTGGGTGCGCGGGCCCGGCGTGATGCTCGGCTACCGCGACGGGCCGGGGACGGACGCCGACGGCTGGTACCGCACCGGCGACCTGGGCCGGTGGGGTGAGCACGGGTGCCTGACCGTCACCGGGCGGGTGAACGACCGGATCGTGCGGGGCGGGGAGAACGTCGATCCCGTCGAGGTCGAGCAGGTGCTGCGCGGGCTGCCCGGAGTGCTGGACGCGGCGGTGGTGGCGCGACCGCATCCGCTGCTCGGCGAAGTCCCGGTCGCGTTCGTCGTACCCGAGGAGCGGGCCCTCGACACGGGCGGCCTGCTGCGCGCCTGCGCCGAGGTGCTCTCCGCGCACAAGGTGCCCGAGGACGTCCTGTTCGTCCCGGCCGTCCCCCGCACCGCGGCCGGCAAGCCACGCCGGGCCGTCCTGCGCGAGGGCCTCGCGGCCCGCCCGGCCGAGGACACCCTCACGGGGCTCGCGGAGCGGACGCCGGGGGAGCGGCGTGGGGTCCTGATGGAACTGGTCTGCGCGGAGGTGGCGGCGATCAGCGGGGTGGGTGGGGA
>NZ_LJBR01000662.1 GCF_001282115.1 Streptomyces sp. NRRL B-24085
CCCCGGGACCTTGGCCCCGACCTCGGGCCTTGGGCCCCTGACCCCCGGCCTCCTGGCCCCGGGCCCTTGACTCAGGCCTCGTGACCCGGGGCCCTTGCCCCCTGGCCCTATCCCGATCCCTGGTCGCGGTGTCGCGTACGCGGCCCGGGCCGGGGCGTTCAGCCCCAGGCGCCGGCGATCTGGCGGGTCGTGGCGTTGAGCCGGTTGAACAGGTTCGTGACGCCCACCATCAGGACGAGCGCGGCGAGCTGCTTCTCGTCGAAGTAGGTGGCGGCGGTGTCCCACACGTCGTCGCCCACCGCGTCGGGGCGGTCGGCGAGGCGGGTCGCCGCCTCGGCCAGCGCGAGCGCCGCCCGCTCCTCCTCGGAGAAGTAGGGGGCCTCCCGCCATGCGGCGACCGTGGCCAGCCGCTCGTCGCTCACCCCTGCCTTGCGGGCCGTCCGGGCACCGCCGTCGACACACGCGCTGCACCCGTTGATCTGACTGACCCGCAGATGCACCAGCTCGAGCGTCTGCCCGTCGACCCCACCGGAGTGCACGGCCTTCATGAGCTGCTGGATGGGCTGCATCGCGTCGGACAGTACGACGGCGGGGTTCTGCATACGGGACTGCATCGTCGATCGCTCCTCTGTCGGGCTGGGCCCCGCAGCGGCGGGGTGTGGTTCCATCTCAGCCGGAAGGGCTTGTCAGCACGACGGTCGTGGGACACCGTGGGACAGCCGAAACGGCCGTGAGCAGGCACGATCCGACCCGGAGGAGTTCTGCCGGGGCGGGACAGGGGGCGGGGAACAGTGGTTGAGCACGACAGGACCCGGGACGGAGACCCGCGCGAGGAACTCGCGGACCGCCTACGGCTGCTCCAGGAGCTGTCCCGGCGGGGCGTACGGGCCCTCGCGCGCGACGCCGGCCTCAGCTCGTCGTCCCTGTCCCGGTACCTCAGCGGGCAGACGGTCCCACCCTGGCCCGCGGTGATCGCCCTGTGCCGCCTCGTCCGGCGTGACCCCCGCCCGCTGCGCCCCCTGTGGGAGCGGGCCTCCAACCCCCTGCCGGCACCGCCGAAGACCAGCCGCCAGGTCCCCCCGCCGGCGCCGCCCGCCGGGACCCCGCGCGCGCCCCGCAACGACCTCCCGCGCGACGTGCCCGACTTCACCGGCCGTGCCGCACAGCTCGCGGCCGTGCTCGACGGTGTGGCCGACAGCCGGGTGATCGCCGTGGACGGCATGGCCGGCGTCGGCAAGACCTGCCTGGCCGTGCACGCGGCGCACC
>NZ_LJBR01000663.1 GCF_001282115.1 Streptomyces sp. NRRL B-24085
CTCCGTGGGGGGTGTGGGCTGTGTCGGGGTGTGGGCTCTGCCCGGTCATCCTGTCGGCCTTTGATCCTGGCCGGTCCCAGGCCCGGTCCGGGCCGCTGCGCCTGCTCGGCTGTCGGGGCGTGCCTGCCTGCCTGCCTGTCGGTCTGGTCTGGACCGGATCCGGCTCGGTTGTGGGTCGCGTGCCTAGTTGTCGGTGTGGTCTGGGTGCTGGCTCGGCTCCGGGCCGGGTGCCTGGTTGCCGGTCCGGTCTGGAATCCGGCTTGGCTGCGGGCCGAGCGCCCGGCTGCGGTCGTGTCTGGGCCCCGGCTCCGTTACGGGCCCGTGCCCCGGCCATCGGCTCGTTTGTTGGGTCTGTGTCCGGTTGTCGGTCTGGTTTGGGTGCCGGTTCGGCTGCTGGGTCGGTGCTTGGCCGTCGGCTCGGCTGCGGGCCGCGCGCCCGGTTGCCGGTCGCGTCAGGGCCCCGGCTCGGTTGCCGGGCCTGTGTCCGGGCGCCGGTTCGTCGGGGCCCGGCTCGGTTGTGGGTCGGGTGCCTGGTTGTCGGTCTGGGTTGGGTGCCGGCTCGGCTTCAGGGGCCGTGCCGGCTGTCCGGCCGGTCTGGAATCCGGCCTGGCTGCGGCCCCGTGCCCGGTCACCGCCCCCTCGGCCTACCAGTCGCGGGCCGCTCGTAGGAGGTGGTCGCGGACCAGTGTCACGTGTGGATTGCCGGAGGTGCCGGGGCGCTGCACCAGGAACCCCGTGTTGATGGGCGGGTCGTCGGGGTCGTTGAGCAGGACCAGCGCGCCCGACGCCAGCTCTCCGGCGCACAGGTAGCGGGGGAGCACGGTGAACCCGGCCCCGCCGACCACCGCGGCCTTGACCGCGTTCAGGTCGGGCACGGTGAGGGCGGGCCGGCGTACCAGCCGTCGGCCGAAGACGTGCCGCCAGTAGCGGCGCACGATGGGCAGGTCCTCGGCGTAGGCGACGAGCGGGACGCCGTGCAGCGCGGCCGCGAGGTGTTCCGGCGCGCCGAGCCGCCCGGCCCAGGCGGGGGAGGTGACCAGCACGAACTCCTCGTCGTTGAGCGGCACGGCCGTGAGCGTGCGGCCGCGCGGCCGGAACGTGGCGATCACCAGGTCGTGGCGGCCGGCCCGCAGGTCGTCCAGAAGCGGCTCGGTCAGACCCGGCGTCACACGCAGTCGTACCCCTTGCTCCACCAGGGGCGCCAGACCGGGCAGGACGCACCGGGAGAGCAGTTCCGCCGGCCCGGCGAGATGCACCGGCTCGACCGGCCCGTCCTCCGTGCCCCCGGCCGGCCCCGCCACCGCGGCCAGCGAGTCCAGGGGCTGCACGATCCGGGCCGCGAGCTCGTCCGCGTATGGCGCCGGGGTCACGCCCCGCGCCCGGCGTTCGAACAGCTCACGGTCCAACTGCCGTTCCAGCGCACGGATCTGGGTGGTCACCGTGGGCTGGGACAGACCGAGGAGACGGGCGGCGGCGGTGAAGGAGCCGGTGCGGTACACGGTCAGGAACGTCCGCAGCAGGTTCAGGTCCAGCGGGGCTCCGACGGTCCGCCCCGGATCCTCGGAGCCATTGGTGTTCCTATCCCTCATATGAACGAGCCTATTGGATTTCTATGGGAGGGCGGGGCTACGGTTTCACCATGTCGAAGATCCTCTTTGTGATGACCGGTGCCGACCACTGGACCCTGGCTGACGGCACCCAGCACCCCACCGGCTTCTGGGCCGAGGAGGCCGTCGCCCCGTACGAGGCATTCAAGGCCGCGGGCCACGAGATCGTCGTGGCCACCCCGGGCGGTGTCGTGCCGACCGTGGACAAGGGCAGCCTCGCCGCCGAGGTCAACGGCGGGCAGGAGAACGCCGACCGCATCGCCGGGGTGCTCGCCTCGGCCCCCGAACTCCAGGCCCCGGTACGGCTGGACGAGGTCGACCTCGACGACTACGCGGCGGTGTTCTACCCCGGCGGCCACGGGCCGATGGAGGACCTCGCGGTCGACGCGGACTCCGGCCGGCTGCTCACCCGCGCCCTGGAGAGCGGCAAGCCCCTCGGAGTCGTCTGCCACGCCCCGGCCGCGCTGCTCGCCGCCACCGGGGCGGACGGCTCCAACGCGTTCGCCGGGCGCCGGGTGGCCGCCTTCACCAACGCCGAGGAGACCCAGGCGGGCCTCGCCGACAAGGCCAGGTGGCTGCTCCAGGACCGGCTCATCGAGGCCGGAGTCCAGGTCGAGGCGGCCGAGCCGTGGGCCCCGCACGTGATCGTCGACGGCAACCTGGTGACCGGACAGAACCCGGCGTCCTCCGCGCCGCTCGCCGCCGAGCTGCTGAAGAAGCTGGGCTGAGCGGCGAGCCTTCGAGCGGCGAGGCTTCGAGTAGCGAGCCTTCGAGCGGCGACCGGAGCCTCTGAGGCTCCTCAAGTCGCTTGGCGCGGACGGAACCCCGCCGTCACGATGATCCGCATGTCGGGAATCGCGGGACTGAACAAGAAACACAACTTCGTGCTGCTCGTCCGGGACGCGGATGTCGTCGGAGCAGCCCTGCGCCAGGCGCTGGCCGAGGCCCCGCCCGAGGAACGCCCCGGGCTGGAACGTGCCGTGGCGCTCGTCGAGTCCACCGCCGCCGCCACCGAGGCAGGGCTGCGCGCCCGTTGGGTCCGCGACCGGCTGGCCGCCGTCGGCTTCACGGGTGACCTCACCTCGGTCGCGGCGGTGCGGGCTCTTCGCAAGGCGGAGCCGAAGCTGAGCCTGCTGGCCGCCGTGCAGTTGCAGAAGGAGGCGGTGGCCCATCCGGAGTGATCCGGAAGGCGCCTCAGCGATCCGACGACCCCGTGGGCGGGGCGGAGGCGGGGGC
>NZ_LJBR01000664.1 GCF_001282115.1 Streptomyces sp. NRRL B-24085
CGGACCGGTCCAGTCCGCGCCCCCGCCGACCAGGACGCCCCCCGCGTCTGATCGATCCCACCCCCCACGGACCGTCCATGTCCTACGGCACGGGTGGCCTCGTTCGCTCACCATGGGGGTCCAGGCCCACTCACCGGAGAACGCGATGACCACCAGCCCGGAGCGGCGCTACACGGACCGCCTGGAGGAGTTCTCGGCACGCCATCCCTTCCTCGTCGACCTCTCACTGGTCCTCGCGCTGATGGGTTCCGCGTCCCTCGGCGCCTCGCTCACCCTGCCCGGGGCCGCGCCGCCGGACGACGACAGGCTGGCCGTGGTCCTCATGGGCGTGTCCTGCCTCGCCCTGCTCAAGCACCGCACCCACCCGCGCCTCACCGTCGTGGTCAACACCCTGTGCGCCACGATCGTGATCGCGCAGGGGTACCTCCTCACCCCCCTGCTGCTGGGCCCCGTCATGGCCTCGCTGTACTGGCTGGCCACCCTCACCGACCGGACCACCATCCGCGCCTACGGCCTGCCGACCATGCTGGTGCTGACGCTCGCGGCGGCCTTCTCCGACTCCATGGACCACGTGTCGCTGCTCCTGAGGACCATCGGCCCGGTCTTCTGGCTGATGCTGCCGCTCGCCGCCGGCACCATGACCCGGCTGCGGCGCGCCTACCTCCAGGCCACCCAGGCCCGCGCCGACCACGCCGAGCGCACCCGGGAGGAGGAGGCGCGGCTCAGGGTCACCGAGGAACGCATGCGGATCGCCCGGGAACTGCACGACGTCGTAGCCCACCACCTGGCCCTCGCCAACGCCCAGGCCGGCACCGCCGAACACCTCGCGCTCGCCAACCCCCGGCAGACCCAGCAGATCCTGCACGACCTCACCGGCACCACGTCCTCGGCGCTGCGCGAGCTGAAGGCGACCCTGGGCCTGCTGCGGCAGACCGACGACGAGGGCGCCCCGCTGGAGCCGGCCCCCGGCCTCGCCCGGCTGCCCGAGCTGGTCTCCTCGTGCGCCTCCGCCGGGATCACCGTCACCGTCACCACGGAGGGCGAGCCCCAGCCCCTGTCCCCGGGCGTGGACCTGACCGCGTTCCGGATCGTGCAGGAGGCCCTCACCAACGTCACCAAGCACGCGGCCACCCAGACCGCGCACGTCCGCTTCGTCTACGACGGCCCCCGCCTCCTCATCACGGTCACCGACGAGGGCCCGCCCACCGCGGCCGCCGAACCGTCCACGAGCTCCAAGGGGTTCGGCGTCATGGGCATGCGCGAACGCGCCCACTCCGTCGGCGGCGAACTCCGGGCGGGTCCGCGCCCGGAGGGCGGCTTCGAGGTGAGCACGGCACTGCCGTTGCAGCCCTCGGTGAGCGGCGACCGGACGGGGTGAGGGCGGCCGCGGTGGGCAGGGGTCATCCGGGGTTCACCGGAAGGTCGCCGGCCGCCGGGCCCCGGGCCGTAGGGTGGCCGGCATGGCTGACGTGGATCTCGACCGGGCACTGGAGGTCGCGACGGAACTCGCGGCCTGGGCGTCGGAGACCATCCGGCGCCCCCGCGACCCGGGTGCCGCGGTGCGGGAGAAGGACGGGCCCGCGGACATCGTGACCGCCACCGACGAGGCGGTGGAGACCCACACCCGCGAGGTGCTCGGGCGGGCCTTCCCCGACCACGGGATCGTCGGCGAGGAGTACGGCACGACGGAGGGCGCTCCGGGCGCCCCGCACTGGGTGGTCGACCCGGTCGACGGCACCACCAACTACGCCCACTCACTGGGCTGGTGCTCCTTCTCGCTGGGCCTGGCCGCCGCCGATGGCACCCCGCTGCTCGGCGTCGTGGCGGACCCCTGGCGGGGCGAGACGTTCACCGCGGTCCGGGGCCGCGGCGCTTATCTGAACGGCACCCGGGTGCACGCGGCCGCCCACACCACCCTCACCGGTCATGTGTTCCTCACCGAGTGGGCCGCGCACGCCCATTGGCCCGGCATGGACGCGCTCCTCGCCGAACTGGCCGACCGGCACTGCACGGTGAGAGTGATGGGATCGACCGCACTCTCCCTCGCGCAGGTCGCGGCCGGCCGGGCGACCGCGGCGGCGATCGGCGGCTTCCACGCGGTCGACGGACTCCCGGCACTGCTCGTCGCACGGGAGGCGGGAGCGGTGGCGCTGCCCGAACTCCCCGCCCACAACCAGCCGTTGCTGCTCGTCGCGCCCGGAGCCGCCGAGGAGACGGCCGAGATCTGGCGCAGGACGGGAGCGGCGGCCGGCTGACGGCCTCCCGGGCACGACCTGACCAGGAGACAACCGTCGGCGAGGCATCATCGGGCCGATCACGGCACATACTTCAGCAAGCGGGCAAGTCCCGGGGAACTCCGACGGGGAGCGGCTTGATGCATGCCGATGGTGCGGGTCTTGGCAAGGTCCAGGTGCGGCTCAAGTGGGACCCGAGCCCCTACGGGGAACCGGCCCGGCACCTCGACATCGTCGCCGCGACCTACGCGGCGGGCGACCCGTACGGACGGCCCGAGTACGTGGTGCACACCGAGAGCCGCTCACCGGACGGCACCATCAACATGACCCGGCACAGCGAGACCGGCCTCGGCCTCGGCTACGTCGAGGTGATGGAGCTGGAGTTCGAGCGCCTGTCGTCGGCCTACGGCCGGGTGGTGGTCGGCGTCGCCATCCACCAGGACGGCGGCCCCCGCACCTTCGGCGACCTGTCCCACGCCGGGGTGCTCGTCGTCGAGGGCTACCGGCAGCTGCTGGCCGACGACTTCACGGGGGTCGCGGACGCCACGGCCGCCACCGTCGCCGAGTTCACCAGGGACCCCTCCGGGGCCTGGCACCACGCGGAACTGATCCGGGGCTTCGACAGCAACCCCGCCGGATTCATGGCGGAGATGGGCGGCGTACGGCGCTGAGGGAACCGGCCGAGGCGGGGCATGGTCGACGGCCCTCAGTACGGCCGGCGGATCCCGTGGTCCGCGAGCGCCGCCTCGTATCCGGCCAGGAGCTCGTCGAGGCCGCTCAGGACGAAGCCGGCCGTGTCGCCGGCCTCGGCCAGGTCGCCCCGCTCGCACGCCGCGAGGATTTCGGCCACCTCGCCGCGCAGGACGTGCAGGGAGTCGCCCTGCACGAGAACCCCGGGGAAGTGACGGCCGGGCAGGCGGACCACGGCGTTGTTGCCGCCCGGCGTGAACAGTTCTGCTTCGACGCGCTCCATCCGGTCATCCGATCCCGGCGTTCGGCGGCGGTCAAGAGCGGGGCCCGGCACCGGCCCGACGGCGGCGGCCGCACCCTCTGCCGAACCCCTCCGCGGTGATCTCGGGAACGCGCGGCCCGTTGCGTGTTCGTATCGGTCCTGGACGGACGGCGCGGGCCGGGCGGCCATGGGCGCATACTGAGGAGGATGACAAAGCCTGCTGCACCGAAGCGTCACTTGCCCACCAGCCCCTTCAAGGCACCGGTCGCACCCGCTCCCAAGCACTTCGCCGTGGGCGACCAGGTCACACACGACATGTACGGTCTCGGCCGGGTGATCGGCGTCGAGGACGGAATCGCGGTGCTCGTCGATTTCGGCTCGTCGCAGATGCGGATCCTGAGTCCGTACTCGAAGATGACCAAGCTGTAGGAGAAAGGACCCCCTCTCATCGATCTGACCTCGCTGTTCTCCGCCCCCGAAGGGCAGCCCCAGCGCACCCC
>NZ_LJBR01000665.1 GCF_001282115.1 Streptomyces sp. NRRL B-24085
CTCCCGCCCGAACCAGCCCCCGGGCGGCTGCCCGGATCCACCGCAGACCCTGCTGAAACCGGAGACGCCTCGTGACCGCGGCCACCTACCAGTACGTCGACCTGCCGGATGCGTCCGTGGTCACCACCCGCGCCCTGCTCACCGCCCGGGACAACATCGCCGACACCGTGGATGCCCGCGCCATGATGTGCATCCACGGCGGCGCTGGCTTCGGCAAGACCCTCGCCGTCAACATCTGCCTGCGCGAACTCGAGCACGAGGACGTCCGCAAGATCACCTTCCGGGCCCGTCCCACCGCCCGCGCGGTCCGCTACGAACTGTTCACCGCGCTCGACCTGGCCGGTGAACCACCGCGCCACCCCAGCGAGTTCGACCGCCTGCTGAAGACCGCCCTGGCCGAACGCCCCCGCACCTTCCTGGTGGACGAGGCCCAGTGGCTCAACGGGGAAGCGTTCGAGTACTTCCGCTACCTGTGGGACGAACCCTCCACCCAGCTCGCGATCATCTTCGTCGGCGGCGAGGGCTGCCACACCGTGCTGCGCCGCGAACCGATGCTCTCCTCCCGCGTCTTCATCTGGCAGCACTTCACCCGCCTCACCCCCGGCGAGGTCCTCGAAGCCATCCCCCTGTTCCACCCGATCTGGGCCGACACCGACCCCGACGACATCACCTTCGCCGACCAGCACGCAGCACACGGCAACTTCCGTGCCTGGGCCCAGCTGACCGCGCACACCCGTACCGCACTCGCCCGCACCGGCCGGCCCCGGGCGGACCGGGACCTGCTGCGCTGGGCCTTCAGCCGCCTCGCATGACCGCCACCCGGCCCTCTTCCGTATCCGCCCCTGCACCCGGGAGCTCCGCCCCCACCTGACGGAGCGCCTGATGATGCTCACCTGCCCTCAACCGCCGCCCCCGATGGTGGTGTTCGACCCTGGCGACGACGCCGCACACACCCGCGCCGCCCTGCTCATGCACCATCCGGCAGCCGGCCGCGCCACAGTCCACCCCACTCCTGGCACCGATTCCACCCTCGCCCTCGCCCACAACGTTCTCGACGCCCTCGGCAAGACCACACCCGTCCCCGGCT
>NZ_LJBR01000666.1 GCF_001282115.1 Streptomyces sp. NRRL B-24085
GCCGCGGAAGGGTCGGTGAGCCAGGCGGAGGGGGCTGGGGCGCCGGGTGCGGGTGCGGGTGCCGCTGGCGCTTCGGGTGCGGCGGCTGGTCCGCGTCGGGCGCGTTCGGCCGCGGAAGGGTCCGTGAGCCAGACGGGTGCGTCGGGTGCGTCGGGTGCGTCGGGTTCGGCACGGGCGGTGAGCGGCGGTCCGCGTCGGGCACGTACGGCCGCGGAAGGCTCGGCGAGCCAGACGGGCGCGTCAGGGAGTGCGAGCGCGGAGGGCTCGGGCAGTCCGACGGCGGTCGGGAAGCCGGGCGCGTCCGGCGCTGGTCAGCGCCCTGCGGGTACGGCGGACGAAGGCTCGGCGAGCCAGGCGGCGGTGTCGGGTTCGGCACGGGCTGTGAGCGGCGGTCCGCGTCCTGCGGGTACGGCGGACGAGGGCCCGGCGAGCCAGACCGCGCCCGGCACGACGGAGGGTGCCCCCGCGGCCTCGCCGACAGGTGGTCCCCGGCGCGCACGTACCGCCGCGCAGGGTTCGGTGAGCCAGACGGCAGCAGGAGCCGACCGCACCGGCACGGGCGCCGGTTCGGCAGCCTCGGCCGGCGCCACGCCCGAGTCGGAGTCACCGGCGACGGACTCGGTCGCGCCCGCGGCGGATGCCCCGGTTGAGGGATCACCGGCACGCGCGTCGGAGAGCCCGGCGCCTGACGCGTCCGCCCCGGCGTCTGGTGCACCCGCGCCGCAGTCTCCGGAAGCGGCCACAGGCGGTGCGTCCCGCGGTCCCCGTCGAGCACGGACAGCCTCGGGCGGCTCCGCGAGTCAGAGGGCCACCACGACCGGCTCCGATACGTCGACCGACGACACGGCCACGAACCCCGCGGTACGGAAGCCCGCCACGGCTCCCCGCAGCCCGGACGCGCCGTGGCACCACGCCCGCCCGGCCTTCGACGACCCGGAACCGAAGCGAACCGCCACTCCCGACGACACCGGCGTCTCCGAACGCCCTGCCACGGCCAAGGACAGCGGAACTCCCTCCGAGCGTCCCGAGCAGCCCGGCGCGCACAAGACCTCCGGGGAACCGTCGGCGTCGGCGACAGCGGCCCCGGCGGATTCTCCGGCTGCCGAAGAACCCACGGCTGCCGAAGGCAGTACGGCGGCCCAGGAGTCCGCGGCTGCCGAAACCTCCCCGGTTCGGGAGCAGCCGACGGCGCCCGAGGAGCCGCCCTCAGCGGAGCCCCCGACCCCCGAGGACGCCAAGGAACCCAAGGCCACCGAAAACCCGGCTCCCGGCACCCCGACCCGCGGGCACCGCACCCCGGACAAGCCCGCCAGCT
>NZ_LJBR01000667.1 GCF_001282115.1 Streptomyces sp. NRRL B-24085
CCCCCACCCCCCACCTCGCCGAAACCCGCGCCCTCTCCGTACGCCGGGCCCACGTCCAGGCCCTGACCGGCGTCGACCTCACCATCCACCCCGGCGAGACCATCGCCCTCATGGGCCGCAACGGCGCCGGAAAGTCCACGCTCCTCAACACCCTCGTCGGACTCGTGGCACCGAACAGCGGCACGGTCCGGGTAGGCGGCGCCCAGCCGAACCGCACCGCCCCGCGCGACCTGGTCCGCCGGGTGGGCCTGGTGCCCCAGGAACCCCGCGACCTCCTGTGCGCCGACACCGTCGCCGCCGAATGCCGGGCCGCCGACCAGGACGCCGCGGCCGCCCCCGGCACCTGCCGGGCCCTCGTCTCGGACCTGCTGCCGGGCGTGACCGACGACACCCATCCGCGCGACCTCTCCGAAGGCCAGCGGCTCGCCCTCGCCCTGGCCGTGGTGCTGACCGCCCGTCCGCCCCTCCTGCTCCTGGACGAGCCGACCCGCGGCCTGGACTACGCGGCGAAGGCCCGTCTGGTCCGGCTGCTCGGGGAACTCGCCGCCGGCGGCCACGCGATCGTGCTGGCCACCCATGACGTGGAGCTCGCCGCCGAGCTCGCCCACCGGGTGGTCCTGCTGGCCGAGGGCGAGGTGATCGCCGACGGTCCGGCGACGGAGGTCGTCACGTCCTCCCCCTCCTTCGCCCCGCAGGTCAGCAAGATCCTCGCCCCGCAGAAGTGGCTGACGGTCGCCCAGGTGAGGCAGGCCCTGTCATGACCCGAGCCGTCCGTCTCGGCCCGCGCTCCGTCATCGCCCTCGCCCTGGTCAGCGCCGTGGGCGTCGTCGCCTTCGGCTGGCCCTTCCTCGCCCCGCCCACCTCACAGGTCGGCACCCACGCCCAGGACGCGCCCTGGCTGTTCGCCGGACTGCTCGTCCTCCTGGTCGCGGTGGTCGCCGCGGCGCTCGCGGAGTCGGGGCTGGGCCCCAAGGCCGTGGCGATGCTCGGGGTGCTCGCCGCGACCGGCGCCGCGCTCCGGCCGATCGGTGCCGGTACCGCCGGTATCGAGCCGATGTTCTTCCTGATGGTGCTCAGCGGCCGGGTCCTCGGCCCGGGCTTCGGCTTCGCGCTCGGCAACGTCACGATGTTCGCGTCCGCCCTGCTCACGGGCGGGGTGGGGCCGTGGATGCCGTTCCAGATGCTGGCGATGGGCTGGTTCACGATGGGCGCGGGCCTGCTGCCGGTGCCCGCCCGCGCGCGGGGCCGTGCCGAGGCCGGGCTGCTGGCCGCCTACGGCTTCTTCGCCGCCTTCGCCTACGGCACCGCCATGAACATGGCCGGCTGGCCCTTCCTGGGCGCCCTCGCCTCGGACATCGCCTTCGACCCGCACGCGGACGTGCCCGCCAACCTGGCCCGCTTCGTCGCGTACTGCGTGGCCACGTCCCTCGGCTGGGACCTCGGGCGGGCCCTCGTCACCGTCGTCCTCACGCTCACCCTCGGCCCCGCCCTGCTGAGGGGTCTGCGCCGGGCGACCCGACGTGCCGCCTTCGAGGCCCAGGTCACATTCGAGGGGTCCGAGCGGTGAAGCGCCCCACATGACCCAGCTCACCTACTAACGGGAACAGTAGGAACATATCCGACATAACGCCCATCGCACACCCCCTCTGACCTGCACGTTGAGAGCCGGGTCACACAGACGAACTTTCCCGGCGATGCGGCCACAACTAGTAAAAGGGGTCATTGCGGACGCCTTCCGAGCCTGTTTCTCTGGACGACGTCGCACGGCGCCGACAAGCCCACGGGCCTCGGCGCCGACGCATGTCCCCCGGGACCGCGAGCGACACCACCGTCCCCGAAGAAAAGGTTCCCCGTGTCCGTCTCCCGCTTCGCCCGCCGCATCGCTTCCCCGAAGAAGGCCATCACCACCGCCGCGATGGCCGCTGCCACGCCCGCCTCCTCCGCCCAGGCCAAGGCCATCGCGCACAAGATGATCCCGAACGCCGCGCAGTACAACGCGTTCAGCAAGATCGTCGAGCACGAGAGCGGCTGGGACGTCGACGCCACGAACTCCTCCTCCGGCGCCTACGGCCTGGTCCAGGCTCTGCCCGGCTCCAAGATGGCCTCCGCCGGCTCCGACTGGAAGACCAACGCCAAGACCCAGATCAAGTGGGGCCTGGACTACATGAACTCCCGCTACGGCAGCCCG
>NZ_LJBR01000668.1 GCF_001282115.1 Streptomyces sp. NRRL B-24085
CCCTCCCCCCGAGCTCCCTGTACGCCGCGGCGGCCCTGCGAGCGGGCTGCCCCTACGTCAACTTCACCCCCTCGACCGGACTGCACCACCCTTCGCTGCGACGGCACGCGGAATCCTCCGGCCTTCCCCACGCGGGCCGCGACGGCAAGACCGGCCAGACCCTGCTCCGCTCCGTCCTGGGCCCGATGTTCACCCAGCGCGCCCTGACGGTCCGGGCCTGGTCCGGCACGAACCTCCTGGGCGGCGGCGACGGAGCCTCCCTCGCCGATCCGGCGGCCGCCGCGGCGAAGAACGCCGGCAAGGAGCGGGTCCTGGCCGACACCCTCGGCACCACCCCCGAGGGGGAGGTGCACATCGACGACGTCCCCGCCCTCGGCGACTGGAAGACCGCCTGGGACCCGTATGACCCTCCAGACCACCTGGCAGGGCTGCGACTCGGCGCTGGCCGCCCCCCTCGTCCTGGACCTGGCACGCCTGACCGCCTGCGCCCAGGAGCGGGGTCTGTCCGGACCGCTCGGCGAGCTGGCCTTCTACTTCAAGGACCCGGTGGGGCAGGCGCCTTCGGGGCTGGGGGAGCAGTACATGGAGCTGGTGAGGTTCGCGGAACGGCTCCGGGCCGAGCCCGCCCCGGACGGGGCGCGGGAGGGCGTCGACGTCCCGGGACCGGTCGGCGGCCGTACGGGGGAGGAGCAGCGGTGAGGACCGACAGGGCAGCGACGGGCGCTCCGCCCGAGAGGACGGCGGTGGCCGAGCCCATGATCCCCCTCAACCCGGTCCCGCCGCATGAGGTTTCCCGACAACCCGCACCACCGCCTCCCACACCCCGCCACCGGCGCCGTGCCCGCGCCCGTGCCTGGGCCGAACTCCTGCGCCTGCCCGCCCTGTTCACCGTCCCCGGCGACGCCCTCGCCGGAGCGGCGGCGGCCTCCGCACGCCCAACCCCCCGCACCCTCCTCGCCATCGCCTCCTCCCTCTGCCTCTACGAGGCCGGCATGGCCCTCAACGACTGGGCCGACCGCGACGTGGACGCCGTGGAACGCCCCCACCGCCCCCTCCCTTCCGGACGTATCCAGCCCTCTGCGGCCCTCGGCGCGGCCTGCGCCCTCACCGGCGCGGGCCTCACCCTGGCGGCATGCGCGGGCCGCCCCGCCCTCACCGTCGCGGTGCCCCTCGCGGCCACGGTCTGGGCGTACGACCTGGGCCTGAAGAACACCCCGGCAGGACCGCTCGCCATGGCGACAGCACGAGGCCTGGACCTGCTGCTCGGCGCGGCGGCGACAGCGGGGGAAGGGACCGAGAGCCGCGGCGGCGGGGCGGGTGCCCTGCGCCGGAATACCGTCGGGGCCGTCGTGGAGCGGACGGCCGGAGCGGTCGGCCTGCGCCGGAAGGCCGGCCAGGGCATCGTGGGGCGGACATCCGGTCGGCGCGGCGGAGCCGGTGTGCGGGCTTCGGCTGCTGTCGTGCGGCCTTCGGCTGCCGTCGCCGACGCGGTCCGGGCGGTGCCGGGGGCGGCAGCCGCAGCCGACCTCCTGCCGGGCAGCCGACGTAATCGGCCGTCTGCCGTTCTCCCCGGCGTCCGTGAGACGTCTCCCGCCGCCACTTCTCCCGGTATCCGCGAGGCGCTGCCCTCCGCCGCTCTCCTCGGTGCCCACACCCTCGCGGTCACGTCGGTGTCCCGCGGGGAGGCCCAAGGCGGCTCACCCCTGGCCCCCTTCGCGGCGCTCGCCGTGACCGCAGCCCTGACGCGGACGGTGGCCCGACAACGTTCGCTCCCCTCGACTCGGACCGACGACAGCCGACATGCCCACGGTGCGCGCGGCCTGGCGCCCCTTGCGGAGCGGGCCGCCCCGGCCCCGTCCCGGCTGACACGCCCTTGGCGCCCACCCGGCCCCCGCTCCCAGCCCTTCGACCCGCACGCGGCCCTGCGCCTCGCCC
>NZ_LJBR01000669.1 GCF_001282115.1 Streptomyces sp. NRRL B-24085
TGGAAGTCCGGCACCCGCAGCCCCGGCAGCAACCGGGCCGCGGCCCGCGCGTCCGTCGCCAGCAGCACCGCCCGGCACCGGACCTCACCGTGCTCGGCCGTGGTCACCGAGGTGGTCGCGACCGACGTGACCCGCACGCCCGTGTGCACGGTCCCCGCCGGCAGGGTCTGCGCGAGCAGCTCCGGGAGCGTCTCCGCGCCCCCCTCCGGCACACACAGCCGTCCGCCCGCGAAGGCCCGCAGCGCGAGGTCGGCGCACCGGCTGGACGTCGTCAGCGCGGGGTCGCACAGCAGCGCGGCGAGCAGCGGGCGCAGGAACCCGTCGATCGTGCGCGCGGGCAGCCCCCGGGCCGCGAGCGCCTGCCCGGCGGGAAGTTCGCGGCGCGCGAGGAGGCGTTCGACGGGCACGTGGGCGAGCCGGGTGAGCGCGGCGCCGAGCCGGGCCTGGTCGACGGCACCGCCGAGCGGCGTGGTCCCGCGGGGCGCGCGGGACACGGTCGCCTGGCCGGCACCGGGCAGCACCCGGAAGGCGGCCCGCCGGGACGCGGCCACCAGCCCCGGCCCCGGCACCCCCCGAGCGGCCACCCGGTGGTGGCGCCCGTCGCGTGCAGAGGACCCCCGGCGCGAACGGGCGCAGTACGAGCCCGTCGAGGCCGGGGGTCAGACGCAGTTCCGGATACGCCGTGGACAGCAACTGTCCGATCCGGTCGAGCCGGAAGCCGTCGACCTTCTCCGTCGACATGCGGCCGCCCACACCGGGGGCGGCCTCCAACACCGCGACGGTCACTCCTTGGCTGGTCAGCCGATGAGCCGCGGAGAGTCCGGCGACCCCGGCTCCCACGATCACGACGTCCGCCTGGTACGCGGGTGCAAGCACGTGCCCCTCCTCGAGGTTGCGCGGCCGGTGGAGACGTCATGCCCCCAACTGGCTCCGGGGATACCCGAGTTCTGGTCGAGGGTAGGGCTGTGATCGGTCAGGGACAGTCGCGCATCGACAGGGCACGGTCGCACACCGGTCGCATGTCGTCACATACGGCCACGGAAACGCTCACGCCGCTCGGATCGCCCCTTCGATGTCCGGGAACGCGAACGTGAAGCCCGACTCCAGCAGCCGTGTGGGCCGTACCCGTGCGCTGCCGAGCACGTCCCCGGCCATCTCGCCGAGCACGGCCCGCAGGACCGGCGCGGGGACCGCGAAGAGCGTCGGCCGGTGCAGCACACGGCCCATCGCCTCGGTGATCTCACGGTTCGTCAGGGGTTCGGGGGCGGTGAGGTTGAACGGCCCAGACAGCCCGTCGCTCTCCAACAGGTGCCGGATCGCGGCGACTTCGTCGTGCAGCGCGATGAACGACCAGTACTGGCCCCCGTCGCCCATCCGCCCGCCCAGCCCCGCCTGGAACAGCGGGAAC